>CAUWCC010000032.1:0-21000 GCA_963556805.1 uncultured Bulleidia sp.
TTAAGTCACCCTTACTAAGGATATACTATTTACACAAAATTCTTGACACTACCATGGAAAGAAAAATCAGACATATTACTTACGTAATTTCAGTAAAACAACAGTAGATCAAAAATGGACAACGGATATATCTGAATCTCGTATAGCTGCAGGTAAGGTATATCTATCTCCAATCTTAGATATGTATACACATGAGATCATATCTTTTAGCTTATCTACATGACCTGATTTTGCTCAGACTATTGAAATATTGGATAAAGCATTTGCTAAGCATCTTCATCTTGAATGGCTTATCTTCCATTTCGATCAAGGGTGGCAGTACCAAATGCTTGCATATCATAAGAAGTTGAAAGAGTGAAATGCTCTATGGTCATGAATCATAAGTTTAAAACAACTGAATAGCTTATGGAAGCTATTGCGGAATATATTGAGTATTACAACAACAATGCATACAAACCAGATGAAAAGGCTCGACTCCTTGCCAAGCAAGAAATCAAGCCTTACAATCTGCTTAAAATTTTGTCCTAAATTTGGGCGTTAATACATCTTTTTGTCTTAATGATTATTTGCTTTTCTGAGCAAGCTGTGCCTGTACAGCAGTAATAGCAACAACACCTACGATATCTTCATAGAAGCAGCCTCTGGAAAGGTCGTTAACTGGTGCTGCAAGACCCTGCAGCATAGGGCCGTATGCTTCTGCCTTAGCAAGTCTTTGTACGAGCTTGTAACCGATGTTGCCGCAGTCAATATTAGGGAATACCAATACATTGGCATGACCTGCAACAGTAGAGCCAGGTGCCTTGATCTTAGCAACAAATGGATCTAAAGCTGCATCCAGTTGCAATTCACCATCACAGTCAAGTCCTGGATATTCCTTGTGTGCGATCGTAACTGCATCTGCTACCTTTGTGACCATAGGATGTTTTGCACTGCCCTTGGAAGAATGAGACAGGAATGCTACCTTGGCATCCCCACCGACAAGACTTTCAAAAGATTCAGCAGAATCAGCTGCAATAGCAGCAAGTTCTTCAGAATTAGGATCCTGGTTCAATGCACAGTCTGCAAATACGAATGTACCATGCTGACCATAGTCACTCTTTGGTACATCGAGAACAAAGAAGCCGGAAGCCAATTTCTTATTTGGGGCTGTCCGCAATACTTGCAATGCTGGACGCAACGTATTTGCTGTGGAATGGCATGCACCAGATACAACACCATCCGCATCACCATTCTTGACCATCAGAACAGCGAACATTGTGTAATCTTCCAACAATGTTTTTCTAGCTAGTTCAACAGTCATACCTTTCTTCTCTCTGATCTTAGCGAGAAGTGCAGCATATTCTTCTAGCTTGTCGCTCTTAGCTGGATCAATGATCGTGATACCATCAAGATTTACCTTGTAATGGAGTGCTTCTGCATAGATTGTTGCTTCTTCACCAAGTAATACAATGTTAGCTGTCTTTTCATCCATTACCATAGCAGCGGCGCGAATGACACGCTCATCTTCAGATTCTGGAAGAACGATCGTCTTCAGATCTGCGGCTGCTTTTTCTTTGATTCCTTCAATAAATGACATGTTTTCTTTCCCTGCTTTCTATTCCTTTTGTGAAACCTTTTCTACTTATAGCACTAATTCTAAAAAAAGTCATTTTTTATAGTTTTTTCACAAGTGAGGAATTCTTTCTACCTCAAGCATACACCGTTTTTATAAGTTGGGAACAAAAAAAGGAGAGCGTATGCTCTCCAAGTTTGTGAATCAATTATTCACCGAATGCCCAAGCAAAAGGTGTAGCGGATGTGTAGCCATCAGCGTCTTCAGCCAAGAGGTCGAAGTTAGCTTCTTCAAGAGACAATGTCTTGAAGCCGTCTTCTGTACGACCGCTCTCTGTTGTGTATTCGATAGTCTGGCCATCAACATACTCAGGAGCTACTTCTTCATCAACTGTAATCTCGATATCAACAGAATCGCCGTCCTTCAAGCCACCTTCAGCGTAGTTCTTACCCTTGTCAGATTCACCTGTCTTGTAGATGTACAGGTCTGTAACTGTTTCACCAGTTTTGTTTGTTACAGTGTACTTACCTTCTGTAGCAACTTCTTCCTGTGCTGCAGCAGTAACTTCCGGTGTAGGAGTAGCCTTTGCTTCTTCTTTCGGTGCTTCATTAGTAGCACAACCAACCATTGCAGCAGCAATTGCAGCAGCTGCGAAAACCTTAGTAAACTTCATTATGTTTCTCTCCTTTATCTTTTTTAAAGACAACGAATATGATAGGAGATTATTTTGTGAAAATCAACAAGAATACATTCAAAATAGGAGAAGTGAATATGTGGTTAAACAGCATTGACGTCAATGACTACACGTTAAGTCATGTTTCAGTTACAATATAGGTACAAAAGATATATGGAGGAAATTATCATGGATTATATGGAAAGATATAAGGAATGGGTGGAACGCATTCCAAATAGTGATCCACTGCATAGTGAGCTGTTGGAAATAGAAGGTAATGATGCTGAAATTGAGGATCGTTTCTATCAAGATCTGTCTTTTGGTACAGCTGGTTTACGCGGTAAGGTGGGGGCTGGTACAAATCGTATGAATTTTTATACGGTTGGTAAGGCTACACAGGGTATTGCGGACTATATCGTTGAACATGGGCAAGAAGCAATGGATAAGGGGTTGATCATTGCTCATGATCCACGTCATTTTTCAAAAGAATTTTGTCAGTATGCGGCATCTATCTATGCTGCAAATGGGATCAAAGTATATGTCTTCCCAGATCTTAGACCTACACCTGAGCTTGCGTACCTTATTCGCAAACTTGGTACAACATCTGGCATTAATATTACGGCATCTCATAATCCTAAGGACTATAACGGCTATAAAGCATATTGGACAGATGGTTGTCAGGTATCCAGTGAGATCGCAGATGGTATGACAGAAAAGATCAATGCTGTTGATCTTTTCAATGGTGTAAAGTCTTGTGATTATGAAGAGGCTGTAAAGGATGGCAGGATCGTTGTTTTGGATGAAACATATGACAGAATGTATCTAGATGCGATCGAAGGCATGGCAATTCATGAAGGAGATGAGTTGGATCTTACTATCCCGTTGATCTATACCCCATTGAATGGAGCAGGTTCTATTCCATTCCGTCAGATGCTGGAAGATAGAGGTTTTACAAACTGGTATATCGTAGAAGAACAGAAAGACCCAGATCCAAACTTTACAACTGTTGGTTATCCAAATCCAGAAGATCCGAAGGCTTTCCGTCTTTCAGAAGAATTGGGTCGTAAGACAGGAGCAGAGTTGTTGATGGCAACTGATCCAGATAGTGATCGTTTTGCAATCGAGATCCGTGATGATAATGGAAATTATATTCCGTTAAATGGTAATCAGACAGGTTATCTGCTTGTCAGCTATATTCTGGAAGGGCATAAGACTGCAGGTACATTGCCGCAGAATGGTGCTATGGTGAAATCTATCGTAACGAGTACGATGACAACTGAAATCGCTGCTTCTTATGGGGTGAAGATGTTTGAGTCTTTGACGGGTTTCAAGAATATCTGCGGACGTATTCCATTCTTGGAACAGAATGGATATCAGTACTTGTTTGGTTATGAGGAATCTGTAGGTTATGCTGCATGTCCAGATATCCGTGATAAGGATGGTATTTCAGCTGGTATGCTCGTTGCGGAAGCTGCAGCATATTACCGAAAGCAAGGCAAGACATTGTTTAGAGTATTGGAAGATCTGTATGAGAAGTATGGTTATTATGCAGAAGATGAACCAAATATCGTATTGGAAGGTATTCCTGGTGCACAGCGCATCCAGCGTATGATGGCTTATGTGAGAGAACATCTCTTTACAGAAGCAGGTGGTGTAAAGGTCGTAAAAACAGTAGATTACAGCAATGGGTATGAAGATATTCCAGCAAGTAATGTATTGCGTTTCTGGCTGGAGAATGGTAGCTGGTTTGCAATTCGGCCATCTGGTACAGAACCGAAGATCAAGTTCTATTTCTATGCTCGTGGTGAGTCTATGGATAGTGCAAAGGCATTCAATGCTAAGGTCAAGGAAGAGGTCTTTGGGCTTTTACAATCCGTTAAATAAAAAACACTGCTTGAGCAGTGTTTGGAAAGCAGGGAGGATCTATCTCTCTGCTTTTTTTATGATAAAGTTTTGAGCAGTACTTTTAAGAAACTGTTTGTTAATACGAGATCATGGATACCTGGATCTATAACTACACCATCGGTATGGTCGTTATGATCTAAGAAAGAGATGATATCTGTCAGGTCTACAGCATAGAGTTCCTGTTCTGCTTTTTGCGTGATGCCTATGATGCTCATATTTGCAAGATCTGTAAACAAAGGCAGATATTTGCCATCATCCGTCAATAAGAATGGTGCTTCGATCACATCTTCTGCCGGCACTTCACTATCCTCTTTAAACACATCCTTTACAACTGCCAGCATAGCAAATATTCCTTCATGCACCAGTGCTTGTGCGATCAGGATAGAAAGTTCCTGCTGACGAGAGGCACTGATGGGACCTTTTCTCTCATTGAGAAGAGAAGTAAGTGTTTCATAAGTCAATTTATGTGTTCTGTCTAATTTTTTCATGATTTTAGTATAACATGGGCGAACTTCAGAAATTCTTCATAATTTAAAGGTAAAGTATATTCTACAATAGAGATGGTGATGAATATGAACACAAAGGAAGAAGAACAAGTACCGGCAGAGGAACCGGTCGTAGATATCCCGGAAGATTGGAAAATAGAAGATGGACTTTGTAATGCCCAAGTCATAAAAAGACAAGAAGCAGGAAAGGTGAATGCGGCTGCCCAAAGCGGGACGAAATCTGTGAAAGAGATTGTACATGAGAATGTGTTTACATTCTTTAATCTGATCTTTATTGTCCTTGGTATTTTGTTATTAACAGCTGGAAAGTTTACGGATATGACGTTCTTGGCTGTGGCTTTAGCGAATACATTGATCGGTATCGTACAGGAAGTCAGGTCTAAGAAAGCAGTGGATAAGTTGACGATCTTGGCTGCCAGATCGATCCCGGCATTGCGAGATGGCAAGTGGCAGGATGTTTCTTCACAAGAGCTTGTACAGGACGATGTTGTAAGGATTGAAGAAGGTGGGCAGATCCCAGCCGATGCAAGGGTCTTAGATGGTCTTGTGAAGGTCAATGAATCGTTGTTGACGGGTGAAGAAGATGATATTGAAAAGAAAAAGGGAGATGTATTGCATTCGGGAAGTGTTTGTACATCAGGTAGATGTACAGCTGTATTGACAGCTGTTGGTAATGAAAGTTATGCAGCTAAATTAACAACAGAAGCAACTTCTAATGTCGTCATGGCAAAGAGCGATATGATGAAGTCATTGGATAAGTTGATCCGTGTGATTGGTTTTGTGCTGGTACCGATGGGAATCTTGTTGTTTATCAATGAGTTCTTTGTTTTGAAGCAGGGATATAGTAGTTCTGTGCAGTCCATGGTTGCAGCTCTTGTGGGGATGATACCAGAAGGATTGTACTTGTTGACATCTGTGGCTTTGGCTGCTTCGGTATTGCGTTTGTCTAGACGTAGGGTGCTTGTTAGAGATCTGAATTGTGTTGAAACATTGGCACGTATCGATACTTTGTGCGTGGATAAGACAGGTACGATCACAGAACCAGGTATGACAGTAGAGAAGCTTGTTATGCTGGATGATACGTTGGATGAACATGAGTTAAGACAGGCTGTAAGTGCTTATGCTAGGTCTTTTGAAACACAGAATGAGACAGCTAAGGCTATTATGCGTTATTTCCATGATGATCCAGGCTGGCATACAGAGAAGGTCGTTCCTTTCTCATCATCGATCAAGTACAGTGCTGCAGAATTTTCGGATTTTGGAAGAATAGTTGTGGGGGCACCACAGTTTGTATATGGTCCTCATAGTAAAGATCTAGAGAAAGAAATGAAGCCATATACGATGCAGGGTAGAAGAGTATTGCTCGCTGCCAGGTATGATCATGAACTTGATGGCGGTAAGTTGGATGTGAGTAAGATCAAGCCGGCTGGTCTTATTGTGATCGCTAATAATATTCGTAAGAATGCCCCGGAAACATTTGCTTATTTTGCAGAACAAGGTGTAAATGTGAAGGTCATTTCTGGTGATGATCCTGAGACGGTATCTAGGATCGCATCCCAGGTAAATATTCCAAATAGTGATAAATATATAGATGCTTCTACTTTGGTGAGTGATGAAGCATTAGCGGAAGCAATGGAAAAGTATACTGTGTTTGGTAGAACTACCCCGGATCAAAAAAAGAAGATGGTGCTGGCTTTGCAAAAACAGAAGCACTATGTAGCTATGACAGGGGATGGGGTCAATGATGTATTAGCGTTGAAAGCAGCAGATTGCGGTATTGCGATGGCTTCTGGTACAGAAGCAGCCAGTCAGATCGCACAGTTAATTCTTTTGGATTCCGACTTCAGCGCTGTACCATCTATCGTCTTAGAAGGAAGACGCGTCATCAATAACATTGAAAGATCTGCCCAATTGTTCTTATCTAAGAATATATTTTCGCTCGGTCTTTCTTTACTTTGCGTATTCATGTCATTATCTTATCCGTTGGTACCTTTGCAATTGTCTTTCATCAGTGCATTGACTATTGGCATTCCTGGTTTCTTTTTGGCAATGCAGCCAAATGACGGCAGGATCAAAGGGCATTTCTTGAGTAATGTTTTATACTATGCATTTCCAGGTGGTATTTGTGATCTGTTGATGGTGGGTGGTTTAAACATATATGGCTATTGGTTCGGTTTCTCAGATGCAGAAGTGAATACGATGGCTGTTATTGTTGCATTAGTTGTAGGTGTTATTATCCTCTATCATGCTTGCAAGCCTTTGAATTGGTTTAGAGCGGGTATTTTAACTTTGGTAAGTGTAGGTGCTGCAGCTGGTATCATTTTACTGCCGGATCTATTGCATATATCGATATTGTCTATTCAAGCAGATCTGATCTTCTTATTATTCTTACTGCTGACATACCCTTGTATGATCACGGTACAATGGGTGCTCCGTCAGTTGAATAAAGCATATCACTGGGTATTGCAGAAAAAGGAGACATGGAATTGAGAGAGCGATCTCTCTTTTCTTTTCGTAAATGATGTTGACAAAACAACAAGTTAAGCATAGTCTGAAACAGGAGGTGTCGTGTATATGAATAAGAGATTTGTGAAATTTCTTGGCTCTATCGCTGCTATCGAGCGTGCAGTAGAGAGGATCAAGAAGAGTGAAATGAAAGTTTATGGTCTAAGAGCATCAGATGTGATGGTGTTGTTAGAATTGGCTTGTCATACAGACGGCATCACTGCAGCAGATATCAGCAGGATATGTGAAGTTGATAAAGGTGCATTATCTCGTATCTTGAAGATCTTGGAAGAAAAAGGGTATGTTTACCATGAAGAGAACATGGGCCGAAAGTATGCTTCTAAGTTGTATTTGACAGAAGAAGGACGCAAGATCACAGATGATATGTCAGATCGCATCGACCATATGGTAGAAATAGCAAGTGCGGATATCAGTAAGCAGGAAAGAATTAGATTCTATGAGATCTTACATGAGATCGCAGAACGGATCATGGGTATCTGTGAACAGGAGGAAAAATAACAATGATACGTATTATCTCAGATTCAACATGTGATTTGACACAGGAGCAGGCAAGAATACTTGGGATTGTTTTACTTCCAATGCATGTTCGTTTTGGAGACAATGAATATTTAGATGGTATTAACCTCTCAGCAGAAGAGTTTTACAGCAAGCTTGTAGAAACAGATGTGTTTCCTAAAACAAGCCAGGTAACACCATATGAATACGAAGAAGCAATTGAAAGAGAGATCGATAAGGGTAATGATGTTTTGATCTTGACGGTATCTTCTAAGGTTTCTGGTTGCTATCAGAGTGCTGTATATGCTGCAAGTGAGTATGGTGACAAGGTTCGTGTCATTGATACAGAAAGTGTTAGTATGGGTATCCAGCTTTTGCTGCATGTTGCACAAGATCTGATCGCACAAGGTAAGAGTCTGCATGAAGTAGGAGATATCTTGGATCAGGAAAAGAAGAGAGTGCGTTTTGTAGCTTTGCTGAATACGTTGGAATATTTAAAAAAAGGCGGAAGATTGTCTTCTGCTAAAGCAGCAGCCGGCAAACTGCTTGGCTTGAAACCTGTTATTTGCCAATTGGAAGGTGAAGTTGCAGTTCTTGGTACAGCACGTGGTTCTAAGAGCGGTTCTAATCTTTTGATGAAGTATACAGAAGAGAATCATATTGATCTTAATATGCCTTTTGGTTTGATCTACAGTGGTTTCTCTGATGCATTGCTGCAGAAGTATATCCGTGATAGTGCTCATCTGTATGAAGGTAAGAACGCGGAAGATTTCAAGATCAGCAGACTAGGTGCCTGCATTGGTACATACGCTGGTCCTGATGCGATCGGTGCAGCATATTTTGCTTCAAAGTGAGCGTTTTCGTGAATTTGCTGTGAAATTGGTGAAATTTTACTGAAACTTAAGAGTATCTTGATTGCGTACTAGTTAAGTAGCCTGTAGAATAAAGCATGTACTTAGTTGCAGAAAGGAGTCAAAGTATGAGTATTGTTTTAGACGGCGCAATGTGCGTCACATACGAAACTGAGAATTCTGTGATTTGTGAGTACATGACTGAGGTTGAGTGCAGCAATCTCAAGAATGACGAACGTAACGGAAAAATCAGAATCTTAAATATCCAGGCATTATGAAGCTAATGGTCTAAAGACCTTAGATTCCAAGATGCATATGGTAAGCAAAATGAGGAGGCTTCTTGGAAGTCTCTTTTTTACTATCTACTGGGTTATAGCATGGATATTTGTTCGTGTGTTACAATGCACGATGTTATGAAAAAGAGATATATAGTGACGGCTGTTCTTGCTTTGGCATTGACAGGATGCAGCCAAGCGCCTAAGAAGGCGGAAAAAGAAGATCTGTATTCAAATGTATCGACGGATGCTGGTTTTGACACAGTCTTTTATTATCAAGAATATAATGCGGATCGTTCTGCTGCGGAGGAACACTTCCAAGAAGCAGTGTCTATGTTTTCACATTACAATGCCTTATTTGATATTTATAACGATTATGAGGGCATCCATAACATCAAGATGATCAATGACAATGCTGGTAAGCAGGCTGTAGAAGTAGAGGAAGATGTGATCGAGATGCTTGAGGAAGCAAAGCATTTCTATACCATATCCGATGATGAGTTTGATGTGACGATGGGAAGTCTTCTGCATGTTTGGCATAACTATCGTGAGGATGGTATTTCTTTAAATGCGGATGGCAAGAAGGGGAAAGTCCCAGGGGAAGAGGAATTGAAAAATGCTGCTGCACATAGAGGTTGGGATGCGGTAGAGATTGATGATGAAAAGAACGAGGTGTTTATTAAAGATCCATCTATTTCACTCGATGTCGGTGGTATTGCAAAAGGTTTTGCGGTAGAGAAGATCGCAGAAGCATTGACGGCGAAAGATGATATAGGAACAGTGATCCTCAATGCTGGCGGCAATAACCGTACGATCGGGGTGAAGCCGAATGGAACACCTTGGAAAGTTCGGATTCAAAATCCTGATGGCGGCAGCCGGATGATCATAGTATCTGCTGAAGGTTCCAGTTCTTTTGTTACATCAGGTGACTATGAACGCAACTATGAAGCAGAAGATGGGAAGAAGTATCATCACATCATTGATCCTGAGACCTTGTTTCCAGTTTCTTTATATCGAAGCGTGACGGTGATCACAAAAGATTCTGGAGCAGCGGATTGTTTGTCTACTTCTTTGTTTACACTTACGATCGAGGAGGGAAAGAAGCTTTTGGCAGAGTACGAGAAAGAGAGCGGAGACTCAGCTAATGCTGTATGGATCATGCCTGGTGATAGTGAGATGCATGGTGATCACGAACAGGAACATATGGGTTTTAAAGTTGCTTACACAGATGGTCTGCAGGACAAGATCAGCTTTGAAAGCGGTATCTGACACAAAGAAGACAGCAATGCTGTCTTTTTGTATGTTTGAAACAAGGTTGATTTCACAAACTGAAGTAAAAACAGTCTGTTTCAGTGTTATAATCTATAGTGATTTTTTAGGGAAAGGAAAATAGAGATATGTCACTGTTTACAGGTCCGATGCATCGTCATTTGGATGGACACAAAGATCTCACACTTGATGTTGATGTCAATCGTAGTATTGATCCAGAAGTTGTTTATATTCCGCTGGTCAATGGTAACGCTAAGTGTGAGCCTTGCGTGAAAGTCGGCGACGATGTCAAAGTCGGCACAAAGATTGCAGAGCGTAATGATCACTTTTATCTGCCGCTGTTCTCTTCTGTTTCTGGTATGGTAACAGGTATTGAGAAGCGTATGACATCTGGTCTTACACCTGCCGATCATCTGGTTATTCAGAATGATCATAAGTATGAGAAGGTACAGGCTTTTAAACCTCTCGATTATGAGAAGGCTTCTTGGGAAGAGTTGGAAGAATTCTTGAAGAATTCTGGTATGCTTGGTCTTGGTGGTGCGGGTTTCCCGACATACGTCAAGTATCAGAAGCCGGAGAATGTAGAATTGTTGATCATCAATGCGGTGGAATGTGAGCCGTATTTGACAGCTGACTACAAGAATATTCAAGAGAATATGGATCTTTTAAAGACTGGTGTACTTGCTTTATTTAAGTTGAGTAAGGCTCCTAAGGCATGCATCGGTATCAAAGAAGATAAGCCGAAGCAGATCGAGGCTTTGAAGAAGGTATTCGAGGGTACTCCTGTTGAGATCAGACCAGTGAAGGATCTGTATCCAATGGGATGGGAGAAAACTATTGTTTTTGCTTTGACAGGTAAACGTTATGAGCGTCTTCCGATTGAGGCAGGCTGTATTGTTTCTAATGCCACAACAGCAATTGCGTTCGGTAATGCATTGATCAATGGTATGCCGATCACACATAAGTATGTAACTGTATCTGGTGATGGTGTTGGTAAGCCACAGAATGTGTATGTTCCTGTTGGTACAACAGCACACGATATTATTGATGCTTGCGGTGGTTTTACTTCTGATGATGTTTACCTCATTGCCGGTGGTCCGATGATGGGTAAAACGATCACAAAGGATGAGTTCTCCATTGCTCCGCAGAACAATGGTATTACAGTTCTTGTAAATAAGCCGTTGGATGAGACACCTTGCCTGCGTTGCGGCAGATGTACAGAGACTTGCCCGTCTGGTTTGGAACCTGTACGTATTGCAAATGCTGCTAAGGTGAACGATACGGCATTGCTTGCTAAGCTGCATGTTATGGACTGCATCGAGTGCGGTACTTGTGCATTTGTATGTCCGTCTAAGATCTCCGTTACTGAAAACGTCCGCAAGGGTAAGAGATTCCTGCAGATGCGCATGAATAAGGGAGGTGCTAAATAATGAAGTTCTCATTCCATGTATCTCCAAACTATAGAGATACAAAGTCTACATCCGGCATTATGAAGGATCTGACATTGTGCCTTTTAGCAATATTGACATTTGCTGCTATTTGGTATGGTGTCAGTTATGGTGTGAATTATGGTATTCGTGTCATCATGCTGGCTGTTTGTGCAGTTGTTTCTGCTATTGTGACAGAGACGATCTATTTCAAGATGATTAAGAAAGATGTTGGACATGGTCTGACTCATTCTTATGCTTGGATCACTGCTTTGATCATTGTGTTGATCTCTAAGGTCGATACAAGTTACTATGCGATCATCGTTGCTACTTCTTTGGCATTGATCTTTGGTAAGCTTGTATTTGGTGGTTTTGGTCAGAATATCTTCAATCCTGCTGCTTTGGGTGCTGCTATCATCATGAACAGCTTCTCTTCTACGGCAGCAGTTGACTTTGCTACAGCGGCTACACCGCTTGCACCGATGCAGGCTGCTGGATGGGTCATGGATGTTCCGCATTTGACATCTTATATTTCGCAATTTGGTGGATTCGGCAATATGTTCCTTGGTAACTATGCTTCTGTTATCGGTGGTACTTGTGCCCTTTTGATCATCTTGTGCTACTTGTTCTTGACATTCCGTCATGATCTTAACTGGCGTACACCGCTTGTTTATGTAGGTACAGTCGCTTTGATTTCTTTGATTGCTGGTTTGGCTACAGGTCAGGGAATTGAATTTATGATGATCAATCTTCTTGCTGGTGGTGTATTGTTCTGCGGTGTGTTTATGTTGACAGATCCAGTAACATCTCCAGTTACGATCTCTGGTCGTTATATCTTTGCAGTAGGTGCTGCTGTCTTGACATTGCTCATTCGTTGGAAGGCAAATCTTCCGGATGGTGCTTTGTATTCCATCTTGTTGATGAATATGTTGACACCGGCTATTGATATGGCTTGTGATGGCTCTTTAGTAAGAGATATCAAGAAGATTGTGACAAGAGTTGTTGTAATTTGCACTGTATGTATTGCTATCGGTATTGGTGTTGGTGTGACATTGCAACCGGTTGAAGTTGAAGCAGAAGCACCAGTTGCAGCTGAGACGGAAGGTGAGAGTGAAGAAGCTGCTTTGGATCCAAGTGATATGAAGCAGTATGAAGCGGTTGCTGAAAAGGGTGAAGCAGATGGTAACAATGTTACATATCATTGCTCCGCTAAGGGCTTTGGTCTTGTTTCAGGTCACGCTGGTGAATACAGCGAAAACAAGGTCGATGTTACGATCGATACAAAGGCTAAGACAGTTGTTTCTGTAAAGCTTGTTAATTATGGCGATACACCGCATGTAGGTGATAATGCTACATCTGAGGAAGCATTGGCAGCATATGCTGGTGTGAAGTCTGTAGATGCTGTAGATGCTGTTACAAATGCAACATTTACTTCTAATTCTGTAAAAGCTATGGTTCAGGCTGCGCTGGATGCAGCTGCTGGTAAGTAAGGAGGCGCATCGTGATGGATAAGATTGAAAAGATGAAAGAGTCTAGCATCTATAAGATGGGCTTGCTTGGTATCTTGTGTGCTGTATGCGGTCTGCTGTTGTCTGTTGTTAACAGTATTACGGCACCAGTGATCAAGGAAAATCAGTTGGCCAAGGTAAAGACTTCTTTGGAAGTGATCTTCCCGGATGGGGATTTTGAGGATGTGACTGAGAAGTACATTTCTAATGATGAGACAGGTCTTGTTGATGCTGTTTATACAGCAGATGGTGAGGGTGTCATCTTTAGTTTGAATGGTATTGGTTATAGCAGCTCTGGTATGACATTCATGGTTGGTTTCGACAATGATGGCAAGATTGCAGGTTTCCTGCCTTTGGAACAGAGTGAGACTAATGGTATCGGTTCTAAGGTATTCGATCCGGAGTTTGCGGATACATATAAGGGTGTTGGTCTTGATGATGAGATTCCTATGAAGTCTGGTGCTACTTTGACTTCTGGTGCTGTTAAGGCTGGTATTCAGGCTGCTCAGGCAATGCTTCCGGCAGTGCAGGGCAAGTAAAGGGGTAAGTGAAAATGAGCGAAAAGAAGAAAGAAAGTTTTTTGGATAAGCTGATGACGCAGAACCCTGTATTCGGTCTGTATCTTGGTATTTGTTCTACATTGGCTATTACAACTAGTGTAAACAATGCGATTGGTATGGGCGTTGCTGTTACAGTTGTTCTTGTATTGTCTAATATTCTTGTTTCCTGCGTAAGAAAGATCACGCCGGATGATATTCATATTCCGGTATATATCGTTATCATTGCATCTCTTGTTACGATCGTTGAGATGTTTATGCAGGCATATACAAAAGACCTTTATGCGGCTTTGGGTGCATTTATCGACTTGATCGTTGTTAACTGCATTATCTTAGGTCGTGCGGAAGCATTTGCTTCTAAGAATCCAGTCGGTAAGTCTGCTGGCGATGGTCTGATGATGGGTTTCTCGTATACGATCTCTTTGATCGTTATGTCTTTTATCAGACAGGTTCTTGGTACAGGTATTTTGTCTTTGACAAATCCGTTCAATAACCAGCTCCTGTTCTCTTTGCGTTTGATCCCTGAAGGTTATGAGATTGGTTTGTTTACAAGTCAGACAGGTGCGTTCTTCACATTTGCTCTACTTGCTGCTGCAATTGCGATCTATAAGGACAGCAAAGAAAAGGCATCCAAGAAGGAGGCTAAGTAATGAATTTGTTTACATTGTTCATCAGCGGTATGCTGATCAATAACATTATCCTTTCTAAGTTTATCGGTATGTGTCCATTCATGGGTGTTTCCACAAAGTTGGATTCTGCTATCGGTATGGGTGCTGCGGTAACATTCGTTATCTTCTGTGCCTCTGTTGTATCTTGGGCACTGTACAAGTTCATCCTCGTTCCGTTTGAATTGGAATACATGGAATTGATCTGTTTCATTCTGTTGATTGCTGCATTCGTTCAGCTCGTAGAGATGTTCGTTAAGAAGACAAGCCCGGCCTTGTATAAGTCTTTGGGTATTTATCTTCCTTTGATTACAACAAACTGTGCTGTATTGTATGTTGCTATGGATAACATCACACAGGGTTTCAACATTGTTGAGACAATGGTTAACTCTATTGCAGTATCTATGGGTTTCACATTGATGCTCGTTATCTTTGCTACAATTCGTACAAGATTGCAGTGCAATAATATTCCGAAGCCTTTCAAGGGCAACCCGATCGCATTTGTGATTGCTGGTATTATGGCATTGGCTTTCGGTTCTTTGGCAGGATTGGTATAAAACATGAATATCGTCTTAGCTGTTGGGCTGACTGTTGGTCTGTTTGGGCTGGTAGTTCTGCTTTATCGTATGAATAAGAATACACCTGTACCTAAAGGATGTGAGAATCTGCATCCGGATTGTCAGGCTTGTGGTATCTCTGATTGTGCGATCAGAGGCGATATGATGAGAAAGATCAAGGAGGAACTGGATCATGGAGATCATTAAGGCTGTTGTACTGATGCTCGTCTTAGGCGGTGTGATCGGTATTGGTCTTGGTTTTGCGGGTATTAAGCTTCATGTAGATGAAGATACTAGAGTTGCGGATATTCTGGCTATGCTGCCGGGTTATAACTGCGGTGGTTGCGGTAATCCTGGCTGCTCTGGTATGGCACAGTCTCTTGTCGATGGTGATGCAACTATCGCTGAGTGCAAGCCTTGCAAACCTGAACAGAAAGAAAAGATCAAGCAGTACATGTCTGAACATGGACTTTGATCATAAGAGAGCTTCGGCTCTCTTTTTCTTTTGAGGGAATGGCAGTTGTTTGGTGTATGCAGTAAGTGGAGGTGAGAGAATGGAACAAATAATCATCAAGAAACTGCTGTTGATCGCAGGCTGTGGTATTGCATTGGCAGGAACAAATCTAGTGGGGTTATCAGTTTGTGCGCAGTTAAAGGCAGACCTTGTACGTACATATGTTGCAAAGCGGGATATTGCGCCAAGGTCTAAGATCACAGAAGAGGATATCGTAGAAGTAGATGTACCACGTGATTTCTTATTGCATGCGTGTACAGATAAGAAGGACATCGTGGGGAAGTATACTGAGATACAAGGTATGATACCAGCTGGTTCTCCTTTCTATGCATCAATGTTGTATCGTGGTGAAACATTGCCTGACCATCCAGAGATGGAATTGTGTAAAGGTCAGACTGTATTTGCTATGGAAACAGATCTGACGGGAGCCGGTAGTTTGTCATCAGGTCAGCGTGTTGATGTACATTTGACGATCGATCGTATGAATGGAAGTGTGCTGTCGGGTCCGATCATTGAACATGCAAGGATCATACGCATCCAAGATCATAAAGGACTTGATATTCAAGATGAGAAAAGTACAGGTGTGCCGTATATGTTATCGATTGCCGTAAAAAAAGAAGATATTGATATGTTGAATATGGCAGAGAAAAAAGGAGAGTTGAGAGTATTTCCGTCAGTAGAAAGTTATGAGACTGGTGTAGAAGGGCAAAGGGTAGAGGCGTCAGATGTATTAAACTACCTAAAAACATTGCAAAATATAGGGGAAGGAAACGAATCTGCATAAAATTTCGAATTTTTTAAAAAAATTGTAAAAAACACTTGCATATTATATTGCATACGTGTAATATAAGTACTGCAAACGGCGGCTATGGTGAAGTTGGTTAACACACTGGATTGTGGCTCCAGCACGCTAGGGTTCGAGTCCCTATAGTCGCCCTGCTGAAAGCTCAAAAAATTGAGCTTTTTTTTTTTTTTTTTAGAGGTACTCATATGGAAAAGACTTCGGTATTTGTGAAAGGTCACGGTAATGTTACGGTGAGGATTATCCGGAAGAAGTGTAGAAACATATATATCCGTGTAAAAGAAGGCGGGATCGTACAGATGACATGTCCTATAGGTGCCAATGCTGAACAGACTCAAGCTCTGTTAGTAGAAAGAGCGGATTGGATCGGTCAGGCATTAGATAAGATCGGTAAGATGGAAGGAATGTTGGAAACAGGGGCAGATGGTCAGGAAGCTGTTTTGTTTGGAAAGAGGTATCCTGTACGTTATGTGCAGGGGACGTGTGAAGGGGTCTCTCTCGTGGATGGTGTCATTGTCTATACGATGCCTATCTTTGATCAAGAAACAGCTGAAAAGCTGTTTTATGATACTTTTGGGGATATTTTGTTAAAATATATACAGCGAGAACGAGAAAAGTGGGATAGAGAAATATGTGATCGTTATCATATACAACGTCCTAAGATCACGATAAAAAAGATGAAGAGCAGATGGGGCTCTTGTACCCCTGCTAAGAGTCATATCAGTATGTCTTTGCGTCTTGTACATTATCCTGTTGCATGCATGCAGTATGTTCTCTTACATGAATATGCACATTTTCTTGTTCAAAATCACGGAAAGGAGTTTTACCGGGTAGTAGAGCGGTATATGCCACAATATCAAACATACCGGAAAATGTTGAAATAATGGAAGAAACAGTAACAGAAAGTATTTGGGATTTTGGTAGCAGTTTGTTTACGGGAGGGTTGTTATCCAGTGCGATCTTTGCGGCAGTGCTGATCATTGCAGCTAAGATCATTTCCTCTTTGATCAAAAGAGCAGTACATCGTCAAGAAACAAAAGTAGATGTACAAAATCGTTTGATCTTACGCTATATTGAAAAGACAATCGTAACGATCATCTATGTTATGGTAGTATTCTCAATATTAGGACGTATCTCACCTTTACAGAGCATTGGTAAGGCGGCTTTAGGTGCTACTTCTATTTTAGCTGTAGCTGTATCCTTAGCGGCCCAGGAAACATTTGGGAACTATATTGCTGGTTTCTTCATTGCCCTGTATCATCCCTTCAAAGTAGGAGACAATATCTCACTGCCGGAAAAAGCAATCACTGGTGCTGTATCTGATATTACCCTACGGCACACCGAGATCACAACAGTTGAAAACACAAGGGTCATGATACCCAACAGTATTATGAATAGTGCAATCTTAGAAAACCGTGCTTTTGGGCAAGACAAATTTGTACGTTATGAATTGATTGGTGTTGCATATGATAGTGATATTGAACTTGTACGACATACGATATGTGAAATTCTTGAAAGTACAGAAGGAATCATTGATATCCGTACAGAAGAAGAAAAACAAAATGGCGTGCCGATTGCTGCTGTACAAGTGAATGGTTTTCAAGATTCTGCTATTGAGATCAAGTTTCCGATCCGTACAGCGGATTTTGGTGAATACTATGCTGTTTCGCCGGTTGTAAGAGAAAAGATATTGATTGCTTTTAGAGAGCGTCATATCGAGATCCCATATCCTATCAGAACAGTCATTCAGAAATGACGATTAGATCCTGTTTCATAATGATTACAGGATCTTTTTTTTGGAAAATATAAAAATGTATAAATATACTTGCAAGTTTATTGTAATCGGTTACAATGAAGATATAAAGAAACACACAAGCTGAATGGAGATGATAATCATGGATCGCGTATATAATGTTTTTCGTGTACAAAATGAAATTGAAATCTATGACAGAGTAGTTGTGCCAGGGGTTGGTGTGTGCTTTGTTTGTAACTTTTAAGATGGGCTTGCGTCCATCTTTTTGTTAACAATTTGACTGATATCACATTACATAATAGGAGGTAAAGGACATGGATCAGACAAATCAGGAATTCTTTGATGCAGCAGCTAGAGGTGACTTTGCTAAGGTATGTGCACAGGTTTCTAAGGGAGCAGATGTGAATGTTGCAAATGGTGATGGTAGAACCGCTTTGATGAGAAGTGCAAAGAGAGGATATACGGATATCGTACGTTTTTTGATCGATAATGGAGCAAATACAAGAGCACGTGATAAGAATAATAAGACAGCATTGATGGGTGCTGCAAAGAAAGGACATACAGAGATCTGCAGGATGTTGATCCATGCAGGGGCTGATGTGAATTCTCATGATAATAAGGGCAGAACAGCATTGATGAGAGCGGCATTGCTTGGTGAGACAGAAACAGTCAAGTATCTTGTATCTAAGGGAGCAGATATTAATGCATCTGATGAACAGGGCAGAACAGCTTTGATGGAAGCAGTAAATGCGTATAAGCAGGATGTGATCGTCTTCTTGATCGAAAGTGGAGCAGATGTGAATGCGGCTGATGGAAAGGGCTGTACAGCATTGATGAGAGCAGCTTATATTGGTTATCCATCTTTGGTTACATATCTTTTGGAACATGGTGCGGATAAGGATGCTAAAGACTATGAAGCACGTCAGGCTATTCATTATGTACGCAAGGAATGCTTGCAGGACTTGAAGGAAGTCTTAAAGTGAGGAAAGCATCATGAAAGACTATCTCGCAAATGAAGTAAGAAATGTTGTTGTATTAGGACATTCTGGTGCTGGTAAGACATCTGTAGTAGAAGCTTGCATGCAATTTACTGGATTGATTCCCAAGACTGGTAAGAATGCAGATGGAACAAGTTTTCTGGATTATGATGTAGAAGAAGGCAGAAGAGGAACATCCTGCTATTGTCATTTGGCACCGGTAGAATGGAAGGATAAGAAGATCAACTTCATTGATACCCCTGGTTATATGGATTATGCAGGTGAAGAAGCAACGGGTCTTTATGTAGGTGACAATGCCTTGATCGTTGTAAACGGTAAGGAAGGCATTGAAGCTGGTACAGAGAGAGCGTGGCGTGAGGTCGTTACAAAGAGAAACATGCCGACGATTTTCTTTGTGAATAAGATGGATGAAGAGAATGCAGATTTTGATACCGTGCTACAGGATCTTCGTAATCGTTTCGGCAGTTCTGTTATTCCGTTTGAAATGCCGATCGTAGAAAATGGTAAAGTTGTTGGTTCTATTAATATCCTGCGTAAGAAAGCTTGGTATATGAATGACCGTAAGACACCGAAGGAAGTTCCTGCTGAGCTGGTAGATAAGACAGAAGAATACTACAGTGAGATCGCAGAAGCGATTGCAATGACAGATGATACTTTGCTGGAGAAGTTCTCAAATGGCGAAGAGTTTGATGAACATGAGTTGGCAATGGGTCTTCGTATTGGTGTGCGCAATGGGGATATTAGACCTGTATACAGCGGTTCTGCTGTAGAAGAGACGGGTATCGAAAGATTGATGGATCTGATCACAGAATACTTCCCAAGTTATGCTGAAAAGGGACATGTCAAAGCACAATCTGCACGTGGTGTTTTGGATATGGAAACCAATGAAAATGAGGCATTGTCAGTCTTTGTCTTCAAGACGATCATTGATCCATTTGTTGGTAAAGTATCCTACTTGAAAGTTATGTCTGGTGTTTTGAATAGTGACTCTGAAGTTTATAACTCCAAGAAGGAAGTAACAGAAAAGGTAAACCAGATCTTTGCTGTTAATGGTAAGTATCAGATCGCTTTAGGTAAATTGTTTACAGGTGATATTGGTGCGGTCGTAAAGCTGCAGTATACAGAAACAAATGATACATTGTGCTCTAGAAGCAGAGTGGTATGGTATGACGAGATTACATATCCAAGACCTATGCTTGGTTATGCAGTATGGCCGAAGACAAAAGCAGATGAAGATAAGATGTCTTTAGGAATCCGTAATATGGAACAGGAAGATGGATCAATCCGTCTTGAGAACAACGAAGAAACACATGAACAGGTCTTGTATGGTGTTGGTGATCAGCATATCAACCTCATTTGTGCAAAGCTGAAGTCTAAGTATAAGGTAGATGTCAAACTGACAGAACCAACTGTATGTTATCGTGAAACGATCCGCGGTAAGGTAGAAGCACAGGGACGTTATAAGAAACAGAACGGCGGTGCTGGTATGTTTGGTGACGTGTGGGTTAGATTTGAACCATGTGATTCTGAAGAAATGGAATTTGCTGAAGAAGTATTCGGTGGTGCAGTACCTAAACAGTACTTCCCACCGGTAGAGCAAGGTCTTCGTGAATGCATGACAAAGGGTGTTCTGGCTGGCTTTAAGGTAGTAGGTGTCAAAGCAACACTGTATGATGGTTCATACCATCCAGTAGACTCAAAGGAAGCTGCATTCAAGGAAGCTGCTAGACTTGCTTACAATGAAGCAATGCCGAAAGCAGATCCTGTTCTTTTGGAACCGATCGGTGAGGTTACGATCACTGCACCAGAAGCATATACAGGGGTCTTGATTGGTGATCTGACAAAACGTCGCGGTTCTATTTTGGAAATGGATACAAATGAAGATGGTGATCAAGTCATCGTTGGTGAAGTGCCGATGAGAGAGATGTTGACATATGCAAATGAGCTCCGCTCCATGACACAGGGTAGAGGGACATATGTTCTTACATTTGATCGATATGAACCAGCACCAAAGGATGTTACAGAACAGGTTGTTGCACAAGCGAAGAATAAGCAGTGAATATCAGTCAAAGGGCAGATTGTAAAAGATCTGTCCTTTTTTGATTTTTTTTGTAAAACTCGTCACTTGCACATGAAGGCTGGTTTGAATCAATAAACAATCATTACA
>CAUWCC010000033.1:0-20691 GCA_963556805.1 uncultured Bulleidia sp.
TAAGTTGCAATAACTTAGTCAAACTTGCGATGAGTTTTTCAACTCACCTTTTTTTGGATTTCTCTCTAAAATTTTAAAAATGCGGACTTTTATGACCGCATTTCTCATATTTATCGTTCTCCCTGCTTCTTCCTATTCTTCAAATGTGCACGATAGAAAACAAAGATATCCTCCAAATACTTCTCTAAAATATCATCTGGTGAAGAAAAGATCTCATGTTTTACCCCCTTCACTTTCAATAGCGTTGTATTCGGACATCTTTGGCAGAATGCTTCCTGTCCCTCTGGGGTTACCATAGCATCTGTTTCTGCTTGGAACATCAAAATCGGCGTCTGGATCTTATCCGCATGATGAATTGCTTGTTTAGAAGCTTTCCTTGCTGCTTTTGCCCAAGCCCATGTACCGCCCCATGTTTGATATGCCTCATGTTCCAGTCTTATTTTGAATTGATAATCATATCTTTCACGACATGTACTATTACTCGTTTCAAAACCATATCTACCTGTCCAGCATCCTTGTGTCGGTGCATATTCATCATCATTCTCAGTTGCATCCGAGAATACCTTTGCAAGGCCTACAGCCGCATCCGGCATCCCATATGCGATCTCCATCATTGGTGCAGAAAGTACTGCTCCTGCAAAATCTTCTGGATACTTTTCCATATACAATGCACTGACTGCCCCACCCATAGAATGGGAAAAAAGAAACTTAGGCCCCTTTGGGCATTGTACAAACACACATTTTTCCATCAATGTATGTACATCAGATACATATTCATCAAAGGAACCAACGGTAATGCGATGATCAGCAAACTCGCGCGTATTCCCGCTCAAGCCATGCCCGCGCAATTCAATAAAATATACAGAATATCCTTCTTGGTAAAACCGATAGAATAACTCATGGTACTTTCCAAAGAATTCACAAAAACCATGGATCATGACAATCGTTCCCAATGCTTCTGCATGTATTGCATGATATGTATTGAGGACAACACCATCCGGTTCTGTGATCTTCTCATTGACTGCATTTGCCGCGATCCATGGTGCAATCACTTCCTTCAACATACTAATCCCTCTCAAAGAAAGCACGAGCTCGGTCTGGGTAATTCGTAATGACCGCATCCACCTGTGCCAGATCACAAATACCGAATTCCATATCATTGTTGGCTGTCCATACATTAACAGCTATCCCTGCTTCTTTACAGTCTTTCATCACCCCAGGGATCCGTACATTATACAAAGCTGGATGGATCGCATCGACATGATATTTCTTAGCATAAGATACAATATCAATCGGTGTATCCATGTATAAAAATGCTGTTTTGGCTTTCGGATTGATTTCTTTCAACCGCATAACAGAATAATGATTGAAGGAAGAATAGATGACACGGTCTTCAAACCCCTTCATCTTGACCATATCTACGATCTCTTTTTCAATTCCTTCATAATCAAAGATACTTGTCTTCAACTCTATGTTAATGGATAAAGAGGTTTCTTTCAAAAGATCAAATACTTCCTCCATCAAAGGAATCTGTACATAGCCGTATTCAGGATGTGTCAGGTTAAAATTCATTTCTCTAAGTTCTTGAAACGTATAGTCTTTGATCCAACCTTCACCCGCAGCTGTACGACCGAGTCCTTCATCATGTACAACAACGATCTTGCCGTCTTTTGTGTACTGAATATCCAGTTCTACACCATCTGCTTTCATCTCTGCAGCTTTTGCAAATGCCGGAAGTGTGTTCTCCGGCAGCACCCCGCTTGCCCCGCGGTGTGCCCAAATCAAATGTTTCATAACTCCTCCATATCAGTGATTGAACGCATCCGGCAGATCATTCTCCAAAAGAATCGTATCTTCCTTCTTCGCATTCTGCCAAATATACGCAAAGGCCTCATTGACCTTGTTCAATACAATGACATGATCCATATCAAAACCAGCTTCTTTCAATCCCTCATAGATTGGCTTTGTCTGTACCGTTCCTACTAAGATTGCAACATCTGCTTTACCGTATATATATTTACCAAACTCTTTATTGATCTCATCCTGCTTCACACCAAGATCGATCATACCTGGCGTTACGATATAGCGTGTACCTTCCATCATAGACAACACATCCAATGCCATTCTAGAACCAGATGGATTGGCATTAAAAGCATCATCGATAAAACGATGTCCGTTGATCATCTTCAACTCCAAACGATGCTCTACCTGCTTCATCCCCTTGCATGCTCTTTCAATAACCGTCCATGGTACGCCAAGATATCGAGCACATGCACATGCAGAGAGGATATTGAGAATATTCAACTTCCCCAACAATTTTGTTTCCAAACGATAAGAACCTTCTTTACATACAACTGTAAAAGAAGAACCATTTTTACTATATGTAATATCTTCTGCTCTATAATCTACATCTTTAGATTCAATACCGTATGTAACGATATTGACACTATTCTTCACATGATAAGAGCGAATCAGTTCGTTATCATAATTCAAGATACCAAGACCATTCTCAGGCAGATGTTCGATCATTTGCATCTTTTCTTTGACGATATTTTCCTGACTTCCAAATGTTTGTAGATGCTGAGGTCCAATAGAAGTAACGACACCGATGGAAGGTTCCACAAATTCCATCAGTTCTGTAATATCACCGACTTTATCCGCCCCCATCTCACATACAAATACCTGATGGATCGGTTTCAACATCTCACGGATCGTTCGTGTGATCCCCATCGGCGTATTGAAACTTGCTGGTGTCATCAATGAATTAAACTGTTCTGACAACACAGACTGCATGATATTTTTGGTTGTCGTCTTACCATAAGAACCGGTAATACCGATCTTTACAAGACCTGTGTGTTCTTTCAAGATCTTCTTAGCGTCATTAAGATACATATTTTGCACCCCATGTTCGATCGGGCTTGTACACCAGGCCATAGGATATATCATCACCCACACGCCTAGATATGCATAAACAAGCAAAAATCCATAAGAAAGTGAAGCTGGCACAAAATTTATGGCCAAAGCCATCACAATCACTGTCAGTATAGATAAAACCAAGATCTGTCTCTTTACACGACCTGTATAAACAAGCGGTTTGATATACGATCTTCCTTTTTCCATTGCAAAGCAATATACAGTTAAGATCACTGCTGCCACCATGAATACGGATACCGGCAGGTGGAAGAAGGATAACACCAAAGAAACAAGCAAGATACCTAATGGAATCACATGTCCTGCTGTATCCGCAAATATATTTTCTTTCAACCAAGCAGAATAACGCCATGTTTCATAACGGTTCTGCTGAAACATATGCAAAGCATGCTTTGCAGGTACTAACATAACACCAAGTACGCATAAACAATAAACGAGATCCAACATCAATTATCCCCTTTCAAAAAGATATCTAATACCGTATTAAAACGCTGTGGCTGATGCCAATATGCCCAATGGTCATCTCCTTCAAATACAGCAAGACCTGCATCAGGCATCTTCTTTTCCATCTCTTGTCCCATCCACAATGGTGCTGCTGTATCCAAGTCTCCCCACACAAGCAGGACTGGACACAGAACATCCTTCAAGATCGGTGTGACATCATCATTCACAACTTTCACAAAAGTAGGGCGCATGATACCTTTGGCATTACGATAATCTTCACTACCTGCATTATCTTGCAGCTGACGCAGTTTTGCTTCATTTCCTGTCGCCTTTAAAAACCATTTGCCAGCTTTATAAGCATATGTACAGATCTTTTGATCTAAACTGCGTTTTGGTTTGATACCAGCCGCACCTGTTAAACACATCTTTTTTACATCATGATGGATCGCAGCATAACGGATCGCAACACGGCAGCCAAAAGAATGTCCCACAAAGATCGGATCTTGGATACCGAGCTGCTGGATCAGATCTTCCAAGAAGTGCATATAGTCTACCACACCCCAAGCTTCGTTCGGCAATCCTGATTCCCCATGTCCTGGGAAATCAATACTTACGACATGATATCGATCAACAAAGTGTTCCATGATCAATTGCATCATTTCCTTGTTCTGCCCCCAACCATGGAGCAATACCATATCTTCACCTCTGCCATCTTCTATATATGCTGTCTTAACACCCTTGCAAGTCAGCCATTTTGTCTCATATTCCATTCCAACTATCTCCTATGCATTACGTGTCGTCCGCCTATGCCGCCGTACTTTTCTAGTGCTTCTCCAAATACGGAAACATACCTCATTACCTGTTAGATTCTCAGCATCTACTTTATATCCATATGTCATACATACTTTATAAACGATCGATAAACCAAGTCCAAACTTTCCATCCTTACCCATTTCATACGGGCGAAAGATCCGATCCAAGTCTTCTTCATCGATCTGTGAACCATCATTGATGATGCAAAGTTCATCTTCTTTCAAAGTAATACGAATATGTGTTTTCGCATAACGAAGACCATTATCGATCAAATTCTCAACAACGATACGCCATGGGTCTTCCATACCATGGAACCAAACATTCGGTTCACATTCTGTCGTAAATGTAATCTCAGGTCGAATTGCGATCAAAGAAGTCGTCACTTTCTCGATCACACTATTCATATCTGCTTTTTCATCTTCTTTACCAGAATCTTCCAGATAATCCATCTTATTAAGCATGATCAAAGATTGTACTTTCTTTTGCAGACGGTCCGCATGTTCAATAATGACATCAACAGACTGTTCCAATGTTCCATATGGATAGATACCATCCTTGATAGCTTCACCATATGACTTGATCGTTGCAATCGGTGTCTTTAGATCATGAGAGATATTCTGTACCATCTCCTGTTTTTCCTTACTCTGTCTCTCTAACTCTTCTTGCATATCTACAACCGCATCGGCAACTTCACCGATTGCATCTCTTCTCTTTACAGATAACTCAGCAGGTTCATTATTCTTTACTTTATTCACATAATTCTTGATCTGATTCAAAGGTACAATCAAACTAGATACCCACACCATCAACAAAATAAACAAAAACACGATAACAAATACATTCATCGTTACCACGCCATTGATCAAAGAAGAACGAAACTGCATACGATATGTGTTATCAATGGTAGAAACAAGGTATCTCCCATCTTTCATCAAAGTTAAACAGTACAAAACTGTTGCTGGTGCACTGTCTTCATTCTCATCAGCATTTATTTCCAGTTTGAAATCCTTTGTACCAGATGTATGCACCAAAGCTTTATTCATCACATCTTGTTGCAACGCTGGTGAGAACTTTTGATCTCCGATCATACGGAAAGACTGGCTGTTTTCATCATAGATGCCTTGGGTAATAGAGGAAGAAGAGGTAACGGGTGACCCTGATACTTCTTCTTGATAACCTTCTATATATGTCAATGTACTATCTTGGGCATTATGCAATAACTGATACATTTCCGTTTCACTGAAAGAATCAAGTGCCGGTGATAAAAACATAAACAGAAACAAGGCAAAGAAAGCCGCAAAGAAGAAGATAATAGCAAGTAGCTGCTGCGACAAAGACAGCTCCCGCACCCACAAATTCAACCGTTTCATCCTAAACGATATCCATATCCATAAATCGTACGAATACTCAAATTCGGCATCTTCTTACGCAATCTACGCAAAGTATCATCTACCACACGATCAGATCCATAATAGTTTGCTTCCCATACTTTAGAAAGAATCTCTTCTCTTGAAAAAGCAGTACCCTTATTATTCACAAACAACATTAACAGTTCAAACTCTTTTGTGGATAATTCGATCTGCTTATCACCTTCAAACACCATTCTCTGCTGTTCATCTATTTCATACTGATCTACAGAAACTCTTGTACCTTCATCTTTATACGTACGACGCATGACATTATTTACCCGCAGCACAAGTTCCTTCGGTGAAAACGGCTTTGTAATATAGTCATCACTACCCTTTTCCAAACCAATAATACGGTCAAATTCCTTATCACGTGCAGACATAAAGATGACCGGAACATCTGGTGCATGTGCACGGATCTCATCGATCAGATCAAATCCCGACTTATCTTTCAACATAATATCCAGGATCCACAAATGCACATCATCGTCATCACAATGCGCACTTGCTTCATCATATGTCAGATAAGAACGAACTTCATACCCTTCTTTTATAAGATAACTTCTCACAAGTTCATTCAGATCTTTCTCATCTTCTACTATACAAATTACTTTTTTCATATTTGATCTCCAGTTCTATATTACACCGAATACGACTTTGAAGAAACGCATCCCAACCAAATTGCACAAGAACCATTCCAAACAAAAAAGATGCACCACGCACCATGCATCCTAGAACCAGTGTAAATTCCATCACTAATACCTGCTTGTCCCTCCTCACAAAACAAAAAGTACAACAAACAGCAGTCTAATCTTCTTCAGATATTAATACATGCATTACTCTATGACATCAAACATGTATGTACTAATATATCGCAACTAAGAACATTACTGTAACAAGACAAGCAAACAAAACAACTAATCCTGTCCCAGTACTATTTGTTTCTGATGATCTTTCATCCACAAAATATACCTGACCAATCGCTCGCTGTACCACAACCCCTTCCACTGGTTCACCTTTCTCTAAATCATTTGGTACCGTTGCATTGCCAGCACCCATATATCCATTGATCTCTTCTGTATCGTTGCGTTCATAGTATGGAGCTTAGCGGTCTTCATGAATATTATTTTAGCTTAATTGAGCAATTTCACTTCGCCGTTTGCTATACAAAGTTGTGAATATCAAATTCACCTGTAAATGTATCATATTTGTGTAAGGTGACCGCTATGAGCCATATACATTCATTTTCTAAGCTTACCAATTTGTAAAACGTGCATCTTTTAAGAAAGACTCTTGCATTTAACGAAACTCATATCCAAGACATGCATATGGAAAAATGTATGAATCATTTCATTTTTGGGTGAAAAGCTAACGGAATGTGACAATCAGGACCACTCTTAATCAATTAAGCCATCGCAAAATAAAGAAATAGAAAAGAACTCTTGCGAGTCCTTTACTAGATACCATACTTTTGACGAACGACCGTCGCCACTTTTTCACACTGTTCTTCACATATTGTTTGTGTTTCTGCTTCTGCCATGACACGAACCAAAGGTTCCGTACCACTTGCCCGCACAAAAACACGCCCATTGCCATGAAGTTCTTTCTCTGCCTTGGCAATCGCATCTTGTACATCACGATCTTCCATTGCTGCTTGACGATCATTCACCTTCACATTTACAAGCAGCTGCGGATAGATCTTGAGCCCTTCACAAAGCTCTGCAATGGTCTTCCCTGTTTCTTTCATGATGCGTAACAAGATCAATGCTGTTACCAACCCATCTCCTGTTGTTTCATGTTCCGAGAAGATCATATGTCCTGATTGCTCCCCACCGATAATATATCCATTACGGATCATGCAATCATAAACATGTTTATCACCAACATCTGTCTTTTCTAGATGAATGTCTTCTCTCTCCATTGCTTTCCAAAGACCGAGATTTGCCATGACCGTTGTTACGATCGTATTCTTGGCAAGTATTCCTTTTTCTTTGAAATAACGACCGCATATATAGAGCATAGCATCACCATCTACCAACTCTCCATCCGGCCTTACAGCAATCAAACGATCCGCATCTCCATCAAATGTCAAACCAAGATCAAATGATCCTCGTTTCATCATCTCCTGCATAGAACCTGGATGTGTTGATCCACAGTTTGTATTAATATTCATGCCATCTGGTACAGCATGCATCACAAAGCAAGATGCCCCAAGTCTTGTTAAGACCTGCTCTGCTGTATAAGAAGAAGATCCATTTGCACAATCTAGAGCTAACTTCATACCTGAAAGATCTGTCGTAAATTCACGGCATATATGTTCCATGTAATGTTCCAGCCCCTCTGGGTATTTGATAATCCTGCCGATATGATCCCCTACTGCATACGGGATCTCGATCTTACCATCAATGTAATCTTCAATAAGATCCACTACCTCTCCCTGCAGCTTTACACCTTCTCTAGAAAACACTTTAATACCGTTGTCATAATACGGATTATGAGAAGCACTGATCATAGCCCCAGCGGCAAAATCTTCATGTACCGCAAGATAGCACACAGAAGG
This sequence comes from uncultured Bulleidia sp., assembly GCA_963556805.1. Taxonomy (GTDB): domain Bacteria; phylum Bacillota_I; class Bacilli_A; order Erysipelotrichales; family Erysipelotrichaceae; genus Bulleidia. Next base: position 8,155 of record CAUWCC010000033.1, read on the forward strand.
TGTAGGACAATACCCAACTAAGTATGCATCACAACCTTCCGCTGCAATACCAGCAGCTAATGCCGCTTCCAAAACATCCGAAGAAAGACGTGTATCTTTCCCGATCACGATCTTTTCACGCCCTTTTTGACTATAGTAATACCCAAGATAACGCCCTACTGTAAACGCACGGTCTACAGTTAAAACATCATTCACCTTACCGCGGATACCATCTGTTCCAAAATACTTAGTCATTGTTCTCATTGCCTCCCACCATATTGTCATCTGTTGTCTCACCTAACACATTCAATTGATAGTTAGGTTCTTCCAGCTCATATCGTGCTAAACCATCTGTCGGCTGAACGATTTGCAATGGAAAAGTTTGCATACCAGGTTTGGCATCTGCCATATCTACATACACTGTAATATCATCTGGTGTAATGTCTTTGATATTTGCTTCCGTACCGTATACTGTGACAGAAGTCGTTGTCTTATTATCCGGCTGAGATGCCTTGTAATTGTTCTTGTTATTACGATAGTTGATCTTGACATCATCGATCTTACGGCTTGTCTCTTCCCCCAACTTCACACTCATCGTGATCTGAGAAATACTAGCAGAAGAAACACCAGTCAGCAGAGTGATTGGCCGCAATACTGTAGCATCTTTTGTAATCGTACTTGCATCTAATGTCACTGTTACTTTATCGATATTAGACAGTACCTGCTCCGAACCATAGATCGTAACTGTCTGCTGATCCATGGAGATCGATGAGATCGCCTTTCCTTCTGGCACAGTTCCCTTCACCTCTACATTAACTGCAACAGTCTTATGCGGAGAAGATACCGGCACCTTAACATGCACTTTCTCAGGAACGATATCTGCTTTGACGATCTGACCTGATGAACCATATGCAACAAGCTTCGCATCCTGTTCAAAATCAGCTGTCTGACCTGTAACATCGATCAAAGCCTTAACAAAGGCAATACTGTTCAAAGTATCTTTAGAAGCACGAACATTGACTTTTGGATAATCAAACTCTGGTGTACCTACAGAGTAGATATCTTCCATTTTATCTAAGTTGACAAGATCATAGGAAAGATCAAATTGCTGTGTTGTCTTCTTCTTTAAAGTCACTGTCACATTACTAGGATCGATCTTCATATCGACTGAATCTCCAAAGCCATTACCTTTCAAACGTACTGTATGCGTGCCTTCTGTTAGACCTGTAAGGTCTGCCAAGATCACGCCATCCGCATTGGCAGCAGTGGTCACACTTGTCGCATCTCCTGTAAATGTCACATCCGCATTATTAGGCAGACCTGATAATTCAAATGTATCTGAATTGTATTGCGCTGTGATCGCTACATCATTCTTAGATTTACTGGATGTAATACCAGCAGAATACAAAGAAGGCAGACTATTCGCATTGACGATCAAATACATCAAAACAGCTAGCACCAAAGCCACTATCTTACTGTATTTCTTGTTAAACAACACTTTATCAATGAAAGAAGAGAAACTTCTCAACATACTTAAAAGTCCATCTTCAAAGCGTGCATATGACTTTGCTACCTTACGTGACTGCTGTGCAATCTTATTCGCAAGTTCGGTCTTTTCTTCTTCCTGCTTACGATGCAAATCTTTCTTCTCACTCATCAATGATCACCTCCCTGTCTTTCCTTAGACGAGGGATCCATCTGATCTACCATATCCATGGTCTCTTTCAATTCCCCATCAAAACCAACGATATGAGAGATGTTCAACTTCGTTGTATCAAATTGCTTTTCATCTACTTGAACAGGCTTCTGCTGCTTAGGTGTAGATCTATGTTTCAACTTTTCTACACTTGCTTTACGTGCCGCTTCTACTTCTTCTGGTGTCATACGTCGTGAAACATCATGGATCGCTGTCACCTCTACTGGTGCCACCTTTGTATGTGTACGCTGCGGGTAACTCGGCACTGGACGGTCATGTTTATGATTCTGCGGAAGCTTGATTCTATCTGCCTCCATTTGCAGTTCCTCGATTTTCTCCTCTTCCCTATCACGTTCTTCATTTGCATCAACAGTCGAAAGATCCTGATCCTCATCCTCCTGCCGGCGCAAAGCAAGCTTCTTTACCAAACTTGCTTTCTTTTGCGTATCACCAGAACGCTTATTGTTATGCGGCTTCACTTCCGTCACTTCATCACACACTACACGCATCAAATACTCACGCAGCTGCTTCTCATTCACTGTACGGATACGACCACCTTCCGCAATAGAAATACGTCCCGTCTCTTCAGAAACAATCAAAGTAACAGCATCTGTTACCTCAGAGATACCAACTGCTGCTCTATGTCTTGCCCCATAGCGGCCAGGCAGGTCCATATTTGTAGGTGGGAAATACGCACTTGCACATGCGATCTTATCCCCTTGAATGATGACCGCACCATCATGCAGCGGTGTTGTCGTTACAAAAATACTTGTCAAGATTTCAGCCGATACATCCGCATGCAGCTTCGTACCAGTTGCCACATAATCATCCAAAGACTGCGGCGTACGTTCGATCGAGATCAACGCCCCCGTCTTATCCTTGCTTAACAGCATCATTGCCGTAACGACCTGATCCACAAGATTTTCTTTCTCATTTCCAGTCAATGTCGTAATACGTGTAAATACATTACTCTTACCAAGTCGTTCCAATATCGTTCGTAATTCCGGCTGGAAAATAATGATCAATGCTAAGAATCCCCAGTTGATAAACATATCCGCAAAGTACTCTAATGTTTTCAATCCTAAGAACTTAGACAGTGCATCAACGACCACAACAAAAAGAATGCCCTTAAAGATCTGACTTGTCTTCGAATTCACTCTTACCAAGCATAATACGTAATATAAGATCAGCCACACGATAAAGATATCTAAGAACATCACTAAGATACTCCCAAGATTCTCTAATGTTAATGTAAAATCAAAACCTGACAAACGGGATCTCCCCTTTCATTTACTCATTCAAAGTATATCATATGCCGTATATGGTATACCAACACTCCCAAAAGCAAAAAGGGGATATTCCCCTTTCTTACCTTTATTTCCAAAGTACATCTGGATAAACACCAGTATTCTTCAACTCTGCGATCTTCTTTACAACTTCCGGTTTATCTTCTTTGTATGTTACCCCGAACCAACGATCTTTTGAAGACAGCATCTTTACCGTACAAGACTTCTCTTCCACCATACGACCAACTGCTGTTGGGATCACATGTTCACACTTCAAAGGATCCTGTGTAATCGCACTATGGATAAAATCATCAAAGATCTTTTCTAACACTGGAAATACAGCTGGTGTAAAACCCCAGAAATTCATAGATACCAAAGAATCATCCGCCATCCGTTTCCATTCTTCACCGTCTTTATATACAGCATGACCATCACGCAAAGCAATCTCTTTCAACTCTACGATATGAGAAAGATCACCTTCCGCATCCTTCTCACAAAGACCACGGGTGACCGTACCATTCTCTGTCAAAGTATTCATGCAAGGATATCCTACCATTGCATAATGACCATCACGTACATCATTTTGCAAAAAGCGACAAATCGTTTCATATGCATCCCTGCCATAGAAATCATCCGCATTAATGATTGCAAATGGTTCTTTTACAACATCACGACATGCCAGCAATGCATGTGTCGTACCCCAAGGCTTGACTCTACCTTCTGGCACACAAATATCTTCCGGTACATCATAAAGATCCTGGTAAGCAAACTCCACCTCGATTTGTCCTTCCAAGCGATCTGTCAAAGCTGTACGGAAAGCTACTTCATGTTCTTTCTTAATGATCAAAACAACCTTTCCAAAGCCTGCCTTTACAGCATCATATATTGAAAACTCAATGATCGGCTCGCCATGGCTTCCTACACCATCGATCTGCTTCATACCACCATATCGACTGCCCATACCAGCCGCCAAAATCACAAGAGTTGGTTTAGTCATAATAAAAACCTCCGTTTTTTCAATTCTATTGTATCATCTTGTTATATTATAAAGGAGTACCAAAAGTATGCGCAAACTCATTCTAGCTAGTCGTTCTCCACGTCGTCAAGAGATCCTAGCAAAGTGCAATATCCCTTTCACAACAGAACCAGCTGACATTGATGAGACCATTGATACCTCTTTGTCTATCCCTGCTGCTATAGAAGATCTCGCACTTCGTAAAGCTCGTTCGATTGCTATACAACAGCCTGATGCTGTTGTTATCGGCAGTGATACAGTCGTTGTATGTAATGGTAAGATCTTAGGAAAACCATCTGACCGTGAAGATGCAAAACATATGCTGCAAATGCTGCAGAATAACACGCATCAAGTTATTACTGGACTTGCTGTCATCACCCCCGAAAAGACATATACCGATGTCAATATCTCTTATGTTACATTTGCCGCCATGGATGAGAAAGAGATAGAAAAGTATATCTCAACAGGTGAATGTGATGATAAAGCTGGTTCTTACGGCATTCAAGGATACGGCGGCAGATATATCGAAAAGATTGAGGGAGATTACTATAGTATTATGGGACTTCCACTGCACGCTTTATACCGCATTTTATGCGATATTTATGATTGATTTATCTTTCTCCATTCAGTAGAATGAAGAAGCGCCGCTTTAGTATAATGGCAATACACATCCATGGTAAGGATGAACTGGCAGTTCAATTCTGCCAAGCGGCATTAAAACGTGTATATCCCTTGCGATTAATATACCGCAAGGTCTTCCTAAAGGGAAGGGTCTATATCATGACCCTTCCCTTTTTGCGTATTGGAAGGAACAGAAAGGAGGAAATGAATGTGAGTGTATATGATGGCAAAATTGGATATCTCGCTCCTTGGCTCTCTCATGATCTGAATCAATGGATGAAAAGTCATCCAGATGTTACGTTTTCTGATATTGCCAAGAAATGCGGGATGGCAAGACAGCCGTTCAAGTCGAATTTCACTACTGGCAAATCAGCGACAGTAACGTTCCTTGCTAAATATGCATTAGCAACGGGGCGGGATATTCCGTCATTCTTTGCAGATGTTGGTTCAATAGTGAATCTGCAGGTCAAAGGTATTCAACCCTATGGTGAAGAGCCAGAACCGTTGATTTACCAAGACATGCAGGTATCTAAAAAAAAGCAGAAGACAAAACCAAAGAAAAAAAAGAGTGTAAAGAGAACCAAGAAGGTTTTGAAGGCTGAACCAATAGTTGAATGGTGGCAGCGAAGAAATCTTGGAGGAAAACAGAGTGAATGCGTCAAGGAGACAGGACTAAGCCGATCTGCAGTTGCGCGAAACTGGAACAAAGATCTTGCTAAGAAGAAAGAGTAAAAAGCCAGGGAACTATGTCAATAGTAAAGGATTAATGTTTCCTGTCACTGTCTGAGCGCCAAATCAGACTAACAGACCAAAGTATAAAAAAACAGGACGCACCACTAAGCGCTCCTGATGTGAGTGATAAGAGAGTCTGCAAACTGTGTGCTTATCACTAAGAACGACACAAACCAATATATAGATCGACAGACTACCAATCTGAGGATCTAACTACATGACTTCAGACTACCAATCTGATTGTCAAACAAGCAGCCAGTGAATAGACCTTGCCAACCTAACACTAGCTAACTGATAGCAATCAAACCGAAGAATACCCGGTTGATACCCGGAGACTACCCAGAATGTGAGGATCAGAATATCCCGGTATGGAACCGAACTGAGCCGACCAGATAAGACCTGACAAGACCTGACCCAGCATGGACCTAGCACGACCTAGCACGACCTGGTATGACTGCTATGGCTGGTATGGCCGGTATGGCAGATTTGGTTTGTATACAAACAAATCTTAGCAGACTGAAGAGCGTTGTGACAACAACAAAATGTATAAAAAACTACAGCCTTTAGTTGCTAAAAAATCGAAAACGTGGGGGGCACACAGCAACCTCGAACCGATGATGCGTATATAAAAAAAACTATTTATGTATTTAGTACTAAATTAGGAGGCTTTATGGCAAATATAACGATATCAAGATTCTCAACAAATGACGCGGATAAAAATATGCGTTCTTTTGTGCAGCAAAATAATGTCCATGATCCTGAATGGATTGCACATCCTGAGCTTGCTGATGAAAAGATTCGATTCTTCTCACTGGGCAATTCTGGGTTTGATGAAATGACTGGATCTCAATTCCTGAATGAATTTATAGGATATGAGAAAGCCCATGAAAGGCATTATCAGGAAAGAAACATGAGATATGGAGTATGGGTTGACCTCATGCTGCCTAAAGGAAACTGGGATAAGAGCACGATGCTGAAATTGACCAGACGTTTTGCCAAAAGGATTCAGGCGGGAAATAAAGGGTTGAAATGGTTTGCTTATTACTTTTACAAGGGTGAAGGAACCTATGTGAGACTGTGGATCTCAGACAGAGAAAAATTCTATGTACCGAAACTGATCAAACCTGTTTACAAGAAGAACGTTTATGTGAATGCAAAAACTGGTGTTTTTTGCGGAAAAAAAGATGAAAATGCAGTGCTTGCGTGCAAGAAAGGTGCTGTTAAAAATAATGCAAAGCTTGAAAAAACTTGGTTTTCAGAGACCAAAACACGTTTGTTTGCTTATTCTGAACGTCATAATGCTGGGGATGAAAAGAAGAGATGGTTGTGGAATTGTGCGCTTGAGGCAATGAAAGGCTTTGATGTAGAGATCCATGAGGGATTCATGTTCAAGCGCAGGAAGATGAAAAGATCTTTCAGCCTTTATTTAAGGCGGTGTGTGATCGTAGAAAACAAGTTGCAGATCTATGCAGAAGATGTTTTGAACAGGCTGATGAACGCAGAAATGAATGCTGCACCACTGTATCTGAAAGACGAAAAATACTTGCATGTATCACCTGGGGTGAGTGATGAAGAACTGATGAAAATGAAGGTTCCATCGTTGTTTTCAGCGGGTCTCATAGAGATCTATGAATGGCTGGAAACCATCTTTGCAGAAGGTAAATTTACGTACAAAGATGTGGAATACAAATTCCGTAAGACACGAGTAGACTTTGCAGAACAAGCGCTGCGACAGGTGCGGATATGTTTTGAACGAAAAATCAAAATGCTTGATTTGAAAACGAAAAAGGAGGTATCAGGATGAACAACATCAAAACAGAAAAATATAACTTTGAGATTTCATTGACAGAGTTGGAGGCAAAACAGTTTTGCCTGCTGGCGGAGTCCTATGGAACGGATCCATCGTCATTGCTGAGCAGTTTTATTGCTGATTTGACTTGCAGTGACAGAAGAGATGGGGCTGATGAGCGCATGGTTGCAAACGAGTGGCTGGACAGGGCTATGTGGTGGCCTCAGATGCCATACACATTCATTCATTTTTTGACAAGTACCAATCAGATTGAATCGGTATTGATGACCAGAGATCTGATCCGAGATGCCAGAGAAACATTGCAGAAATATGAGAATGGTTCCAGCAAATATCCAGGTGATCTTGAGGTGGTTAAACTGGCTATTCAGGACTGGGAAAATGAGCTTCAGGAAATCTGGGATGAATATTGCGAGATGCTGCGAAACGAAAGCGATGTGAAAAGCTTGGATGAATCTCTAGATGAGCTTGAAACGTGGTGGAACAGAACCAGGGATTTCCTGGAAAACACAAATGCTGAAGAAACGGAGGGATAAAAATGAAAATCATCAGCGTAATGAATATCAAGGGTGGTGTAGGCAAATCACTCACTGCAGAACTGCTGGCAAGAGGCTTTGCTGAAGCTGGACAGAAAACACTTGTTGTAGATGCGGATGGACAGGGAGATTTGACGAGAACACTTCTTCCTGAAATGGAATTTGACGATGATTCATCCCTTTCAAACAGAAATCTTTGTGCGTATCTCAAGGGAACATCACCACTGCAGAACTGCATCTGGCACACATCTGTAGAAAATCTGGATGTGCTGCCCTCCTCATTGGAACTGTTTGTAGTTGTTTATGAACTGAATGGCAAGGGAGGTTCAGACTTCATGCTGTACAAAGGACTACATGAACTCACGGGATATGATGTTGTGATAATCGACAACAACCCATCTGTAAACAAGATGACATTCAACAGTATCTATGCAGCAGACATGATCATCTGTCCTACAAACATTGGCAGGAAGACTCTTACCGGTGTTACCAATACCCGGAAGATTTGTCTTCAGGCAATGGATGCCTTCCCTCTTGAAAAACCAATGGACTTCCGCATCCTTCTTACCATGATGGGAAGAACGAGAACAAGCCGGGAAGGTGCTGAACAGCTTAGAACTATTTACAAAGATTCTATCATGAAAACAGAAATCCGCTATCAGGTAAAGCTAGTGCAGGAGTGTGAACTGGATGGAAAATCATTGCTTCAGGATAAGCGTTCCGGAGTGGCAGAGGACTACAGACAATTCCTCAGGGAAATCATGAACAAGGAGGTAGCAGTATGACAATCAATCTGACAAAAATCATGGGGAATGCAACTGACATGGATAAAGCAGCAGCTTCCAGAGTGTACTTTGTACCATTGAAAGATATTGAAACAAACAAGAATAACTATTTCACAGTTGATGATTCAGTTGAAGCACTTTCACTGAACATCCGGACTGTTGGCATTCTTGATCCGCTGGTTGCGGTCAGTAAGAACGGAACAACACTTCTGATCAGTGGGGAGCGCAGATATCGTGCGCTGAAGCTGCTGAATGAACATGGCGATCACTACTCCTTCAATGGGACTGACATTACCGGTACAGCACCAGTCTGTTATGTGAAGGATGAACGGCAGGATCTTCTGCTTGGTGCTGCCAATGCTCACAGGGATATGACGAAAGAGGAGAAGAATGCTGCCATTGACCGGATGGCTGAGATCCTTGAAGAAGAGATCCGTGAGAACAGATTCATTCCTGGAGGGAGAAGAAAGGCAACAATCCTGGCTGCTATGACCGGGATCAAGGAACATTACATCAAAGACTACCTGGCTTCCAAGAACAAGGAAGAGTCTGGGGGCGAAACGCCCCCGAACGAGGATGAAGAAGCAGATGCATTTATTAATGAAATGAATCAGGAGTTTAAAGCATTGAAGAATTCAATGAAGAAATGCCTGAAAACACTAGAAGAGATGGATGGATCATTGATGTCAGCTATGGCAGACGATCAGATATCTGAACTGAAAACAATAAAAAATGATCTGCTTGCCATATTGGAATATACCTCCGAATTCTGAGTGAGGCATTACGGGGCAAAACGCCCCAAAGATGGCAGAGAGACCTAACGGGGCGAAACGGCCCCAGACGGCAGAGAGACTTTACGGGGCGAAACGGCCCCAAGATGACAGAGAGTCCTTACGGGGCAAAACGCCCCAAAGATGGCAGAAAGACTTTACGGGGCAAAACGCCCCCAGATGGCAGAGAGACCTAACGGGGCGAAACGGTCCCAAGATGACAGAGAGTCCTTACGGGGCAAAACGCCCCCCCAAGATGGCAGAGAGACTTTACGGGGCAAAACGCCCCCAGATGACAGATATTCAGATTGGAGAAGTTTATGAAGAATGTAAGACATAGACATAACTGTGATAATATGCTTCGAAATGCAGAAAAAGATAATCTCAGTAAAGGTAAATCATTATTCAGGGAAACTGATTCAATCTATCTGGATTTTGCTTCAGTAGTAAATTCGGCAATGGATATATGCTACTACGATAAAGAGTGCGATGAAATTCTGTCTCCAATCTGCAGATTTGTTTGCCATCAGGTTGCGGAAATGACTGGCGATGATCTGTACCGCCTGGTGCAATGGCTTGGGAAACGTGATTATATGATCACGCAGGACGACCTATCAAAAAAAGCCCGTGATAGATCATTCACAATGAAAGAATTTTCGTTGATAGCACATTATTTGGATATTAATGAAACAGGAGGAGAATAAAAATGGCTGTAGAAAAAATACTGGCTATTCTGAAAAAGCCACTTGATCCGGAAGATAAGTTTGAACTTCAAATGGAAATGTTTGATGAGCTTAATGCGAAGTATCATGACACATTGTTCTATTTTAACGATGACTTGAGATGTTGTCATGATTGTGATCTGGAATATCCGGATTCATCAGACTATACATCATCCATTATCAAGATGCCAGAGAAAAACAATCATCAGGCACCTGATAAATATTCCAAACAGTGGGAAGAAGCTTTTCTGGATCATGTGCTGATTGTTACGTATTTTGGTTACTACAACAAAGCGCTAGAAAAGATGCATAAGGCTATTTTAGTGAGCAAATATTTCAAAAGGATTACAAAATTGAAAAGAAAGGATGTCCAGGAGAAATACAAACTCAATTGGCGTGATTATGAAAAAGAATTTACCTATGCAAGAGAGGTGTTAATTGAATGCTGGAATCTGGATGCTTATGGAAACGCATCTGATGTCAGAGGTGAGCTTTGTAGCCGTGACTACGTAGATTACCTGCGCACACAACGCACTGGAATCCGCCAAGGGTATATTTCACAACACCGGAACTGGCATAGTTATTATGATGGTGACGATCCGGAAATGGAGGAGATGCTTAATGGCAGGAATATAAGCAAAGCCATATTCTCTGGCACAAACTATGATTGGAGAAGATATGATTATGACGAACTATGAGAAATATAAACAGTAAAAACAGCAGAAAAACCTGTTATAATACAGTCGATCGAAGGTTGGTGAAGATTCACCAAAAAGAAAAGAGAAGGGTCTACTCCTCTCTTTATTAGTAACATCTGTTAATTATGATTCTTAGAAATCATAGTGCGTCCACATGCTGATGATCTTCACGGTCTGTTCTGTGTCTAAGACTTCATAAACAAGCCGATGTTTAATATTGATGCGTCTAGAATATGCTCCATGAAGATCTCCCACCAGTTTTTCATAAGGCGGCGGTGTCTGATAGGGATTATTTTTAATTACCTCTATCAGAGCTTTGGCTTTTTTGTCCAGTTTCGCCGCTTTTAGCTTAGGTATATCTGCAGCGGCCTTCTTTGTATAAACGATCTTGAATGTCACCATTCAACCTCATTTTCTGACAAGCATTCATCAATAGGAGTATTTAATCCTTCAATGATTTTTTCTCTTTGACCTGGAATAGAGGAAAGGTGCAGCGTTTCCATCAAACCGTTATAGTCATCTTCACTGATCACAACGGCATTCCCATCTTTTGTGCTGATATTTACTGGCTCGTTGTACTTGATTGTCTGTTCTAAAAGATTAAATATATTTTTTCTAAAATTTGTGACATTGGTGTTTACCATATTCTTAACCTCCTGTACGTACACTATAATGTACGCTTTTGAACTTGTCAATTGCTTCAAAGGAGTTTAGACAAAATCAACAGTTTCTTTTTAAGTATCAGGATGTGGCTATTTGCTATAATATCTACAGGCTAAGAATGACAAAAGCCTCCAAGATAAGAAGAGGTATGCCAGTACCAATGCCGGTAAATTAAGTGGCTTGACAAATCAAATAACAGATGAATAACAAAACCGGTCATGAGGTGGATAGCTTCACGACCGGTTTTACTATGATTTGCCTATCCTGATAGACTTTATGGGCATGATGAAAACATCTTTCGTATATTCTAGATTTTTTGCATATCATTAATACGATTTCCTGTATGACATTTTTGATTTTGTTGTTAGTGGATTTTATGCGTGCATTCGATAATCCATGCTTTATTGTCGCAATGATCGCTTCTTTATGCCGTCTTATCTTTCTGCTTAATTCTACGATGCTTAATTCTACGAACGGTTTCAGTTTACTGCGATACGCCCATGACAACCATGCTTTCAATTCCTTCTCTATCGTTTCTTTACTGCACTGAAACACTTTTCTTAATCCCTCTTTCAATTGATATCCACGAAATATCTTGGGATAAAAGTCCCTGATCTCTTCCAAACAGGACTGTTGATGTTCCGTCAGATTTTCAGGGTTCTTGCCAAGTGCATATTTGTAGCCTTTTCCATAATTTGTTGTTTTGTCTTCTTCGCCCTTTCTGGGACGTCCTCTTTTTCGTTTTGGTTGTTCTTTCTTTCCTTCCTTGGCTTCACGCCATACTCCTTTTCCTAAGAATAACAAAACTGCAGATAAAATAACCAGTACTTAGTCATAACACTGCAGTTGACATTTCATTTATTTTGACGTTTCTCTCTTCATTCAGCTTCAAATAGTATGCTTTTCTACAAAAGGCAGTTGGATGTAGTGAACTTCATAAACGACATACAGGATGAGGACACAAGAAAGCTAATTGTTTACCGGTTTGTGAAGGGCAAGGGCTGGAGAGAAGCGGCGCGCGCAAAGTTTAATTATTACCTGATATTGGTATTCAGAATGCATGTGCAAAAAAGAAGTAGAGCAACAGATCTCAAAGACCCGCGCCCTACTTCTGTTATCAGTATATTGATGACCGGCAAAATAATCAAGCGTCTAGAGATGGGCGCTTTTCTTTAGACAATATGTAAAAGCCCTCCATTAACTTGCGTGTTCGAGGATCATCCCGCA
>CAUWCC010000034.1:0-20518 GCA_963556805.1 uncultured Bulleidia sp.
GATTTAAGCGTAAATAAGCCATTTGTCAACCACACGATTGTAGATTAGCCGATTTTAAAATAAACTTTTTCTCGAGAACAAGGTAGTCTTTGGTATTGCATTGACAATTAATATGTGTGATGCTTAAATTATTCTATAAAACGTTGATGGGAACAAGTATTCATCGTATGTTTTTCAGAGAATCGGTGGTTGGTGTGAACCGATACAGAACTTGAAGAAATCCATCCCTGAGTGAAGTTAACTGCTTCCGGCTATGACCGTTATCATATATGAGAGGTTGAATTGTTTCACGTGAAACAGTTTAACAATTAGGGTGGCACCGCGAATAACACATCGTCCCTTATTGGATGGTGTTTTTTATTTTTAGGAAAGGAAAATACTATGATCGACATTAAATTGATTCGTGAAAATCCTGAAATCGTAAAGGAAAATATCAAAAAGAAATTTCAGGACGAAAAGTTTCCGCTTGTAGATGAAGTTGCTGCATTGGATATCGAATACCGTGAGACAAAGCAGAAGGGTGATGCTCTTCGTGCTGATCGTAACAAGATGTCTAAGTCTATCGGTGGCTTGATGCGTGAAGGTAAGAAGGAAGAAGCTGATCAGGTAAAAGCTCAGGTTAAGGCTATGGGCGATGAGATGGAAGCTTTGGAAAAGAAGGAAGCTGAGCTCAATGAAGAGATCACAAAGAGAATGATGGTCATTCCTAATATCATCGATCCATCTGTACCAGTAGGTAAGGATGATAGTGAAAATGTAGAGATTGAAAAATTTGGTGAACCAGTTGTTCCTGAATATGAGATCCCTTATCATACAGATATTCTTGAAAAGCTGGATGGTATTGATCTTGATGCGGCTGGTCGTACATCTGGTAATGGTTTTTACTATTTGAAGGGTGATATTGCAAGATTGCATTCTTCTATCTTGTCTTATGCTAGAGACTTCATGATCAATAGAGGTTTCACATACTTTGTGCCGCCATTCATGATCCATGGTGATGTAGTTAAGGGTGTTATGTCCTTTAAAGAAATGGAAAACATGATGTACAAGATCGAAGGTGAAGATTTGTATTTGATCGGTACATCTGAACATTCCATGGTAGGTCGTTTCATTGACCAGATCTTGAAGGAAGATGAACTGCCGCAGGCTTTGACATCCTACAGTCCTTGCTTCAGAAAGGAAGTAGGTGCACACGGTATCGAGGAAAGAGGTCTTTATAGAGTACATCAGTTCGAAAAGCAGGAAATGGTAGTTATCTGCAAGCCTGAGGAATCTATGGATTGGTATAACAAGCTCTGGCAGAATAGCGTAGATTTTTTCCGTTCTTTGGATATTCCAGTAAGAACAATTGAATGCTGCTCTGGTGACTTGGCAGACTTGAAGGTTAAGAGCTGTGACGTAGAAGCATGGTCTCCTCGTCAGAAGAAGTACTTTGAAGTAGGGTCTTGCTCTAACTTGGGTGATGCACAGGCTAGAAGATTGAAGATCAGAGTGAAGGGGAAGGATGGTAATTACTTCCCGCATACATTGAATAACACAGTAGTTGCTCCGCCTAGAATGTTGATTGCATTTGTAGAGAACAACTTGTTGGAAGATGGTTCTGTTAAGATCCCAGCTCCGCTTCAGCCATATATGGGTGGACAGACTGTTATCAGCCCAAAGAAATAAGTTTGTTTCACGTGAAACATTAAAGCTTGTCATGCATATGACAGGCTTTTTACTAGGTGGAAACAGCTAAAAAAGTCATAGTTGCGTTAAATGCAAATATTGCATATAATAAATAACGGTACAGCAAACATGTATCTAACTTGGTCAGATTCGGAAGAAAGCAGCCATACGTGCCTCTGTTTGCGTGTACCGCTTTTATTTTACAAAATATGAAAAAGACACCGGAATACTACATGGGCCTGGCTTTGAGAGAAGCAGAGAAGGCAAAAGAAATAGATGAAGTGCCAGTAGGTGCAGTAATCGTTCAAGGTGGAAAAGTCATCGCACGTGCACATAATCTAAAAGAAAAGAAAATGCAGGCTTCTGCACATGCAGAAATGCTTGCTATACAGAAAGCTTCTAAGAAATTGAATAACTATTATTTAAATGATTGTGATCTGTATGTAACTTTAGAACCATGTATGATGTGTACAGGAGCAATCATCTTGTCACGTGTCAGAACACTCTATTACGGAACGACCGATCCTAAGGGTGGATGTACAGATACTTTGATCCAAGTTAAGACGATCAAACATCTGAATCATCATCCAAATGTCATATCTGGAGTACGTCGTGAAGAGTGTGCTCAGATTCTTACGGATTTCTTCCGTGAAAAGCGTAAAAAATCCAAATTGTTACGCCAGCAAAAGAAACTTATAGAACAGTAATTGCCTGCTAGATAAGCAGGCATTTTTGCTATAATAAAGACTATAAGGGAGTCCTGAAATTGAGTAAATTAGCGTTATATCAAAAATACAGATCTACAACTTTTGAAGAAGTTGTTGGACAGGAAGTAACAGTTAGAACGATCCAAAATGCTATTCGTGAGAATAGAGTTGGTCATGCTTATCTATTCTGCGGACCACGTGGAACAGGTAAAACAACAATGGCTCGTTTGTTAGCAAAGGCGGTCAATTGTGAAGATCCAGAGAAAGCACCATGTGGAACATGCAGTAATTGTCGTGCTGCTGCTGATGGTACACATCCAGATATTATCGAGATCAATGCTGCAAATGAGACCAGTGTTGATGATATCCGTGATCTAATTGAACGTTCTAAGCTAGCACCAATGTTCGGTAAGCACAAGGTATATATTATCGACGAGGTGCATCAGCTTTCTTCTGCTGCATCATCCGCATTACTTAAAACATTGGAAGAACCTCCGGAAAATGTGATCTTTATCCTTGCAACAACGGATCCGCAGAGGCTGCTGCCAACGATCATTTCTAGATGTCAGCAGTTTAACTTCTACCGTATTCGTACAGACCAGATCAAAGATCATCTTCTAGAGATTGCAGAAAAAGAACATCTGCAGATGGATGAAGTTGCTGCCCAAAAGATCGCAATTCTGGCAAATGGTGGTATGCGTGATGCGTTATCTATCATGGATCAGTGTGCTGCCTTTGGTGGTGATGCTGTAAGGGAAGAGGATGTCAATCGCATCTATGGTTTAACTTCTTTACAGGAACAGATCGATCTTCTCAATGATATTTTCCACGAAGAATTAGCAAATGTTTTGGAACGTGTCCGTACATATGAAGAACGTGGTATTGATATTGGTCGTATGACAGATCAGATGATTGATATCTTAAAAGACATTACAGTACATATTTATGCAAAACAAGATGATTTATTGCGTATTCTTAATGGTGAACAGGCTGCACAGTTAGCAGAAGGCCATAGACCAGCTCAACTTTTGAAAATGGTAGATACTTTGATGGCTGGTAAAGCAAAATATAAAACAGCCCAAAGTGCGGCATCTGCTTTTGAAGTTGTATGCTTGGAAATGATTGCAGCAAAGGATGAGCCAGCTCCGCAGATCATACAGGTACAGCAGACTGCTACACCTGAAAAACCGCAAGAAAAGGCAAAAGAACCTGAAATTGCGGTAGATATGATCGAAGAGAATAGAGATCTTACAAGTGATATGGTTCTTGGTATGCTGCAGATCTGCAATAAGCAGGATAAAGTAGAAGATATCGAAAAGTTAAAGGCGCTTAGCACATTGCAAGATCCAAATATCATGAAACATAAGATGATGTTGAATGGGGCAGAGGTTGCTGCCTCAGGGCCTGATTTGATCTTATTTGCTGTTCCAAATAAGGCTATGGCCGCAAGGATCAATAGTGAGAAAGAAAATAAAGGATTGTATGAGTTCTTGAAAGATCATTTGCAGATCGATAAGGTGCCATATGCTTTAGAGGCAAGTATCTATAACAGTAATGTCCAGCTCTTTGTTAAGAAGAAAAAAGAAGGAACACTTCCAGAATTGTTTCACGTGAAACGTTATACACAAGAGGAAGTGAAAGTAGAAACACCTGAGGAAAAAGCAATTAAGCTATTTGGAGCAGATAACGTAAAAGTTATCTAAACATATGCCAATTGCAATATTTTAAAACAGAGAGGTGATTATGTATCCGGAGAGTCTAGAAAATTTAATTGAATGTTTCCGTATGCTGCCTGGTGTAGGTGCTAAAACAGCGGAACGATATGCATTAACAATTGCAGATATGGATGAAGAAGACGTGAAAACGTTTTCACAGGCATTGATTGCAGTAAAAGAACAACTGCATCATTGTGAAATATGCGGAAACTTTACAGATCATGATAAATGCGGGATCTGTGAGAATCTAGAACGAGATCATTCCACGATCTTGGTAGTAGCTTCTCCTAAAGATGTAATGGCAATGGAAAAGCCAGGGGAGTTTAAAGGTGTTTACCATGTATTAAACGGTTTGATCTCCACAACAAAGGGAATATTGCCAGATGACTTAAATATCGATTCTTTGCTGGATAGAGCAGCAGATGCAAAAGAGATCATCTTGGCAACCAATACTACTCTAGACGGTGAAACCACTGCTATGTACTTAGATAAACTGTTACATGAGCAGTATCCGTCTCTTCTTGTTACACGTATTGCTCATGGCCTGCCGTCCGGAGGTTTACTGGATTATGCAGATGAGCTTACATTGGCACATGCATTAAGTGATCGTAGGACAATGAAATAAATAGGGAGGAACAATTATGAACGAAGATCTTAGAATTGCCCAGGCAGCAGAGCTGCAGGATATTTATACAATTGCTGAAAAAGCTGGTATCGACCGCAAGTTTGTAGAACCTTACGGTAGAGATAAGGCTAAAATCGATACAAAGATCATGGAGGAAGTAGAAAGTAATAAGGATGGCAAGTTGATCCTTGTTACAGCTATTACACCTACAAAAGCAGGTGAGGGTAAGAGTACAACAACAATTGGTTTGACAGATGGTCTTTCCAAGATTGGTAAGAAGGCAATGGCGGCTTTACGCGAACCATCCCTTGGTCCAGTATTTGGTTTGAAGGGCGGTGCTACTGGTGGCGGCTATGCACAGGTCATTCCGATGGAATCCATCAACCTGCATTTCACAGGCGATATGCATGCTATTACAACAGCAAACAATTTGATTGCGGCTATGTTGGATAATTCCATTTATCAGGGCAATCCTTTGAATATCGATCCAGAAAAGGTAGTTTGGAAGAGATGCATGGATATGAATGAAAGAACACTTCGTTCTATCACGATTGCACAGGATAAGAAGACAAATGGTGTAGAGAGAAAAGATGGTTTTGTCATTACAGTTGCTAGTGAAGTAATGGCTATTCTTTGCTTGTCTAAGGATCTGCATGATTTCGAAAATAGGATCTCTAAGTGTGTTGTTGCGTATACATACGACGATGAGCCAGTAACAGTAAAGGATATTCAGGCACAGGGTGCGGCTACAGTTGTTATGAAGGAAGCAATCAAGCCGAATCTTGTCCAGACTTTGGAACATACACCGGTTCTGATCCATGGTGGTCCATTTGCTAATATTGCACATGGCTGCAACTCTGTAGCTGCTACTAGACTTGCATTGAAGTTAAGCGATTATGTTGTAACAGAGGCTGGTTTCGGTGCTGATCTTGGTGCTGAAAAGTTCTTGGATATTAAGTGCCGTATGGCAAATCTGCATCCAAATATGGTCGTTATTGTTGCTACAGTTCGTGCTTTGAAGATGCATGGTGGTGTTGAACAGGCCGATCTTGCTGCTGAAAATGTAGAAGCTATGCTTGCTGGTGCAGCTAACTTGCAGAAGCATATCGAGTCTATCCAGGCATTTGGTCTTCCATATATTGTTGCAATCAATAAGTTTGCTAAGGATACACCGGCTGAAGTAGATGCTTTGTTGAATTGGTGCAAGGAAAATGGTCATCCAGTATCCTTGGCTGATGGCTGGGCAAGAGGCGGTGATGGTATGACTGATCTTGCTGAGAAGGTCGTTGATATCTGTGAGACAGAAAATACATACCATACACTCTATGATGTAAATGATTCTATTGAGGATAAGTTGCATACGATCGCAACTGTAGTATATGGTGCTGAGGGTGTAGAGTTCTCTGATGAGGCGAAGGCTAAGATCGAGACATTCAAGAAACATGGTTGGGATAAGCTACCTGTATGTGTAGCTAAGACCCAGAATTCTTTGAGTGATAATGCAGATCTGAAGGGCAGACCTTCTGGATTTACAGTACATGTAAAGGATATGTCTATCTCTGCTGGTGCAGGTTTCGTAGTTGCTTATACAGGTAACATTTTGACAATGCCGGGTCTTCCTAAGGTACCAGCTGCGGTTAATATGGGTGTAGATGAAAACGGTGAAACTTACGGTTTATTCTAATAAATAAAGAAAGAAGGAAATAATGAGCTCCATTGCGTATGTGACAGAACAAAACATGTTGGAATATCATCGATTATGTTGTAATCGTTCGATCTTATTCTGGCGTCTAACGACAAAGAACAGATTTACAGACTTTCGAAAGGGAGATCTGCTGTTCTTTTTCGCACGTGGAGCACATTATCGTAAAAAGAAGGGCTTTATCGGATACGGTCATTATGCATATACCAGAAAGCTGTCTGTAAATCAGATGTGGCGGCAGTATGGGACTATGACAGGTTATGACACTAAAGACCAGTTGATTGATGCTATTTCTAAAGCTGGTAAAGGACAAGTTCCTGAATCCATGCTTTGTCTATTTTTGGAAGATGTTGTGTTCTTTACAGCACCTATTTATCCAAAAGAAGTTGGTCTGCATATCCCTATGAACCTGGAATCTTATTGTTATCTTGATAAGAACGATGAAAATGTGACGATCAAGATTTTAAAACAGGCAGAG
This sequence comes from uncultured Bulleidia sp., assembly GCA_963556805.1. Taxonomy (GTDB): domain Bacteria; phylum Bacillota_I; class Bacilli_A; order Erysipelotrichales; family Erysipelotrichaceae; genus Bulleidia. The sequence continues at coordinate 6,896 of CAUWCC010000034.1, forward strand.
AAATATGGTATTGATCTGTGGAGTTATGACGGAGAACATTCTCCTTCACAAGTCTTCTATCGTGATATTACGCGACAGGTCGTATCAAATGCTTGTATGTCTATGCCGAAAGAAACGGGTACATCAACGGAAAGACCAACAATTCATCGTTTGATGAAAGAAAAGTGTTTGGAAGATGGTTGGGAACCGATCATCGGCAGTAAGACAATGTGTATGAGATTTGATGGACAGGTGGTAGAGATTGCTCTGCCGTTTGTATATAACACACAGGATCATGCACAAAGACGTTTGGAATTAATGGGGCGTATGTATATTTATCGGTCGATGCTGAAGAAGGATTTGCCGTTATATCAAGTGAAGTTCACTGTCTTATATGATGGAGAACAAGATGAAGAAATAGAATCGTTAATGGAGTTAGTGAATGAATAACTATCAGATTATTGTAATTGGTGCGGGACATGCTGGTATTGAAGCTGCTCTCGCTGCAGCACGTTTACATAAGAAAACATTACTGCTGACATTGAGTATAGAGAATATCGGAAAGATGCCGTGTAATCCCTCAATTGGCGGACCAGCAAAGGGTATCGTTGTTAGAGAAATAGATGCTTTAGGCGGTCAGATGCCGATCACAGCAGACCATACAGCATTACAATTTAAGATGTTAAACAGTGCAAAGGGGCCAGGTGTACGTGCTTTACGTGTACAGTCAGATAAAATTGCATATAGCAGAATGATGCAGGATGTATGTCTTCATCAGGAAAATCTCACTGTATTAGAAGGTATGGCAGTACGTTTGAATACAGAGAGTGGTAAGGTCACAGGTGTTACATTGAAAGATGGCACAGTGATCACATCCGATATTGTGATCATGACTACGGGTACATACATGGCTGGTGTAAATATGATCTCTTCGGAAGTAAAAGCAGGGGGACCAGATCTGGAAGAAACAACAGAAGCTCTCTCTGCATCTTTACGAGAAGCAGGTATTCGTACATTCCGTCTTAAGACAGGTACACCACCACGTGTATTAACATCCTCTATTGATTTCTCTAAAACAAAGTATGAGCCAGGAACAGATGCTTTCCTTTCTTTCTCAGAAACGACAACTTCGATTCGACCATTTGCAGAACAGGTACCATGTCACATGACATACACAACACCTGTTACTCATAATCTCATCTTAGATAATCTGAATTTATCTTCTATGTACTCAGGCGTCGTAAAAGGTGTAGGTCCTAGATACTGTCCATCCATTGAAGATAAGCTTGTACGCTTCCAAGATAAACCACGTCATCTTTTATTCTTGGAACCAGAATCTTTGGAAATGGACACAACATATATCCAAGGTTTCTCTACATCTTTGCCAAGAGATTTGCAAGAGAAGATGGTAAAGAGTCTGCCGGGGTTTGAGCATGCTGTTATCAAGAAATATGCATATGCAATCGAGTATGATGCGATCGATCCTCTGCAAATGAAGAGAAGTTTAGAGAATAGAGTCATTGAGAATCTGTTTACGGCAGGCCAGATCAACGGTACTTCTGGTTATGAAGAAGCAGCTGGTCAGGGCTTGATGGCAGGTATCAATGCTGCTCGTAAATTAGATGGTAAAGAACCGCTCATTCTCGGTAGAGATGAAGCCTATATTGGTGTTTTGATCGATGATTTGACAACAAAGGGAACACAAGAGCCATATCGATTACTGACAAGCCGTGCAGAATATAGATTACTGCTGCGTCATGACAATGCAGATCAAAGATTATTAGAAAAAGGTTATGAGATCGGTTTAATCAGTGAAGAAAGACATGAAGCATATCTTGCTAAGATGGAAGCTATCCATAAGATGGAAGAAATGCTGAAAGAAACATCGATCAATCATGAGAATACAGAAGCAAGTGATTATTTGGTATCATTTGGCTTTGAACCATTGACAAATCGTGTCAGCCTGCATGAATTGGCAAAACGTCCTAAGGTAGAACTGCCTGTTTTGTTAGCAAAAGCTGGTATTGATGCAGATCCTAGGATCGCAGAACAGTGTGGTATTGAGATCCGTTATGAGGGGTATATCAATAAAGCAAAACGTGAAGCTGCTAAAATGGAGTCAATGGAAAAGAAGGTATTACCAGAAGATCTTGATTATGCCAAGGTAGATAATCTGTCTTTGGAAGGAAGGCAGAAGTTGATGAAGTTTAGACCTGCAACAATAGGTCAGGCATCTCGTATTTCAGGTGTAGATCCAGCTGATCTTGCAGTTCTTGCGATGTACTTAAAACATGGAGGTAAGTGATATGAATTACGAAGAAGTTGTTTCAAATGCACAGGTATATGGTTTATATGAATCGGTAAAGGGTTCTAAGTATCCTATGGCTGTAGATCTTTCTAAAGTTACAGAAGAAGTGACGGAACGTACAAAGAAGCTGGCTAATGCAAAGACAGGTTCTGGTCATGATAACTTCTTAAATGGTATTGTTGTACAGTTTGATCTCACTTTTACAAATAAAGCATGGGTAGAGGCAGAAAGATATCATTTCTTAGATTTTATCTCCTCTCAGTCTACAATGCATCGTATTACGAAGTTTGATCTGGATAAGGCATATATTTCTTTTGTTGATCCGCGTATTATCGAGATCATGAAAGAAAAGGTAAAGGAATATAACAACTTGCAGGAAGATATTGCACGTCTTCAGGAAGAAGGAAAAGATACTTCTACATTGAATGATGTTTCCAAGAATAAGTATTTGGAGATCTTGTATTCCAATCCAGCAGGTTTCAAATTAACAGCACGTATGACAACAAACTACAGACAGCTGAAGACGATCTATTTCCAGAGAAGAGATCATAGATTGCCGGAATGGAGAGCATTCTGTAAATGGATCGAAACACTTCCGCATGCTGAGTTTATTATCGGTGAAGAATAAAAATGTGGAAAACTTTTTTTTCAACATCTATATCTTTAAATAGCAATAGTAATGGTGTTAAAATGTACTCCGCAAAGAGGTAATATATGACAATTGAAGAACTTTCGGAAAATTGCGCAAAGCGCGGGATCATCCTTATGGAAGAAATGAAAGCACAGTTGCTGCGCTATGCGGATCTGCTGCGTGAGTGGAATGAAAAGATGAATTTGACAGCTATCACACAACGTGAGGAAGTTATAGAAAAGCATTTCTATGACTGTCTGCTGCCTTTGTCTGTTATCGATAAAGATGCATCTATTTGTGATGTAGGCAGTGGTGCTGGGTTTCCAGGCCTTGTTTGGAAGATCGCTCTTCCATCTTGTCATATGACACTCTTGGAACCAACTGGAAAGAGGTGTACATTCCTGAAAGCAGTCATTGCAGATCTTGGGTTAGAACAGATTGAAGTCGTCAATGCACGTGCTGAGGATTTTGCGGCATCACATCGTCAGGTATTTGATGTTGTGACAGCTAGAGCAGTTGCTAATCTTCAGCTGCTTTCTGAGTTATGTGTGCCGCTTTTAAAAAAGGGTGGTGTCTTTTTAGCAATGAAGGGTGTTAAGGGACAGGAAGAAGCTGAGGCTGCTGTACATGCTATGCATGAACTTGGTTGTAAGCTTGAGGAGATCATGATGGAAAATCTGCCATCTGGGGATCGTGTGAATTTGGTATATCGTAAAGAGGCTGATACACCAATGAAGTATCCTCGAAATTACGGGCAGATGAAGAAGAAGCCTCTATAGGGGGAAGTATATGCGTATATCCGGTAAAAAGAGCATTCTGGATATCTTTGATGGGGGGAAGCAGGATCGCATTATTAGAATTCCTGTGAATCGCATCACAGCCGGCAAATATCAGCCGCGTATCCATTTCGATGATACAGCATTGCAGGATCTTTCTACTTCTATCAAAGAACATGGATTGATCCAGCCGATCACCGTTCGTGAATTGGATGGTAAGTATGAGATCATTGCCGGTGAGAGAAGATTCCGTGCTTGTAAGATGGCAGGGTATACGGAAGTGCCGTGTGTGGTCATGTCACCAACGGATGAAGAAGCGGCACAGATGGCTTTGGTAGAGAATATCCAAAGACAAGATCTTTCAGCTGTAGAGGAAGCACGCTCTTATGTTCAGATCATGAAACAGTCTGGTCTGAATCAAGAACAAATGGCAGAGAAGTTGGGTAAGTCACAATCTTTCATTGCCAATAAGATCAGACTTTTAAATTTACCTGAAGAGATCCAAACAGGTATTCAGGAAGGTAAGATTACAGAACGTCATGGCCGTGCCATCTTGGCAGCGGAACCTGATCAACAATTGAATGTCTATGAACATGTTGTAGATAAGTCATTAACAGTGCGTCAAACAGAGGAATATATAGCTAAAAATGCTGCTCGTAAGAAAGAGCAGCGTCGTACAAAAACAAAGGGTTTTACAAGAAATACAAAATTGGCAGTAAACTCTGTGAAGCAATGTGTAGAGATGATCGAAAAATTAGGAATACAAGTAAAGACAGAACAGCAGGAAACGGATGATGAGCTGCAAATGATCATTCGAATCCCTAAGAAATAGGAGAAAGGTATATGGGAAAAATCATAGCAATCGCAAATCAGAAAGGTGGAGTTGGAAAGACAACTACTAGTATCAATCTAGCAGCAGGACTTTCCTACTTCGATAAGAAAGTATTGCTCGTTGATTTTGACCCTCAGGGTAATGCTACACATGGTGTAGGTGCGAATAAAGTGGGGTTTAACTCCAATATTTACGATATCTTGATGGGAGATGAGACGGTTAGAGATGTAGCAGTACATATGACTATGCCGCCATTGGATGTCATACCTTCTACTATTGATCTTGCTGGTGCTGATGTAGAAATGTCTTCTTATGAAGTAGGTAAAGAACAGTTTCTTAAGAAGAAACTAGATGCTGTCAAAGATGACTATGATTTCATTATTATTGACTGCCCGCCAGCTCTTGGTCTTTTAAATACAAATGCCCTAACAGCAGCCGACAGTGTTATGATCCCTGTTCAGTGTGAATACTTTGCATTAGAGGGTCTGACACAGTTGTTAAGTACGATCCGTCTTGTACAGAAACTTTGGAACCCATCCTTGACGATCGAAGGTGTTCTTTTGACTATGTTTGATGTACGTACACGTTTATCTGTTGAAATCCAGCAGGAAGTAAGAAAGTACTTTAAGGAAAAAGTTTATCATATTACGATTCCAAGAAATGTGCGTCTTTCAGAAGCACCTTCCATGGAAGAATCTATCTTTGAGTATGATACAAGATGTGATGGTGCTAAGGCATATGCACAGCTTGTTAAGGAAGTCATCACGCAGAATGCAAAGGACGGCAGGAAATAATGGCAGAAAAGAAAAAGAAATTAGGTAGAGGTCTCGATTCTATTTTTGGTGGTGATGTAGAACAGTTCTTGGATGAGATTCAAGAAACTGCGGCAGGACAGCCGGGACGCAAAGAGATCCAGATCCCTGTAGAAGATATACGTCCCAATCCATATCAGCCAAGAAAAAACTTTGATGAGAAGGCTCTGCAGGAACTTGCATCTTCCATTGAACAGCACGGTATCTTTACACCTTTGTTAGTACGTAAGTCTGTAAAGGGTTATGACCTTGTTGCAGGTGAAAGAAGATTGCGTGCAGCTAAGATCGCTGGTCTTGAGAAAGTACCAGCTATTGTGGTTGATTTTGGCGATGATGAAATGATGGAGATTGCTCTTTTGGAGAATGTCCAGAGAGAAGACCTGAATCCAATTGAAGAAGCAATTGCTTTTAATTCATTAATTGAAAAGCTTCACTATACACAAGAGAAGTTAGCAGAACGTGTAGGTAAGTCTCGTGAGTATTGTGCAAATATTCTGAGATTGTTACGTCTTCCAGCATCTGTACAGCAGTATGTGATCGATCAGGTACTGACAACAGGTCATGTTAGACCTTTGCTGGCATTGAAGGATGAAGATAAGATCTGTGATGCAGCAGAGACTGTTATTGCTAAGAAAATGTCTGTTCGTGAAACAGAACGTTATGTAAAAGAACTTTTGAATGAAGAACCAAAACCGCATGTTCATGAGAAGGATCCTATGATCCATGATCTGGAACATCGTATGAGTGAGAAGTTTGATACAAAGATCGAAATTACTAAGAAGCAGATCCGTTTCTCCTATACAGATACAGAAGATCTGAATCGTTTGCTTGATATGATCGGTTGTATTGAAGAGAGTGAAGAAGAGTCAGAATAAGAGAAGCAAGCTGGATAGCAGCTTGACTCTTCTGATAAATGGTATAGTCCAATAAAATTAGCGAGGAATTCCACACTTCAACAAAGTGAGTGATGGGAGGAATCGCTTTTTATGTATGTAAAATTATTCTTTGCTAAAGATGACGCATACTATATTTAGTATGGGGTAATTGGTCTTATACGGTGTAACTTACTAGAACAGTTAATATCAGATCTGTGATACAGAAAATAACAGCATATAAGTGTTTGTATGTAGAAGAAAATTCAGATTTTTTTTCGTTTCAAATAGATCAAGAACCGTTTTATCAATAAAGACATCTCTTCTAGAATAGTTTGGCATCATATTTGTAAAGATCGTTTCTAATTAGTTCCTAAGGATATTCAGAGTGTGATTTCCCTATTTTAATGGCTTAATTCAGTAAATTTGGACTTCTTTGCTTAGTGTACATGGCTGTATACAATGAATTCACCATGGAAATGTATCATATTGGTGTGAGGTGACCGATATAAATACAAATAAAATCATTTATTTAGAAGGATTTTTATACAAAAAGCATGAATTATTAGAAGTATCCATAGCATAAAATTGCTAAGATATATATCAATAAAGAAGTAAAAGAGTATGGTATGTAAGCAAAATCCCACTTGTGTCTAAAATTGAAGCAAAATCACTGGTTTTTTAGGATGAACAATATAAAATGAAAATATGAGTGAATGAGGAATATATGAAGAAGAGATCTTGGAAGCTATTGGCAGTACTTACCAGTATAGCAGCACTGATCATGCTCTTGTTTGATTTCCGCATTACTGCAGGATTTGTACTGGGTAGTGTACTCAGTGTTGTTCTATATAAACGTAATGAATCTTATTGGGGAGAGATCCTTGATATTGGGACTACAGCTGGAAGTAAGTACGGTTTGCATTTTTTGGTGAATATGCTCATCATGGCAGTACCCATGGTATTTGCAGCGTTGTATCCTGAATACATGAATATTTTCGCAGTTGCAGTTGGTTTATTGATGATCAAGATCACATTGACCATTGAAGTATTGCTGCCATGGAAGGAGGAAGCATCATGATACAGTCTGACGTTTATGTCATTATCTTGATTACGATCATCTTAGGAGCAGGGATCGTTCTTCTATCTAAGAAGATCGATAAGACAGATCCTTTAGCGAAACCTAAGGGTATCATCCTGCCTGTATTACTAGGTGTACAGGCTGTCTACAACACTTGCAAAGATAACCTTGGCAAGAAGGGAGCAGATAAGTATGTACCATACATTCTTGTACTGTGGTGCTATATCTTCTTCGCCAATATCATCTCGTTGTTCGGCTTAGATTCACCTACAGCAAACTTGAGTGTTACCTTACTGCTGGCAATCATCACATGGGTATTGATTCAGTATGTAGAGTTCAAATACGGAGGCGTGAAAGCATATTTCCATAGTTTCTTAGAACCAATTCCAGTAATGTTACCAATGAATATCTTTGGTAAGTTCTCTACGATGGTGAGTATGTCATTACGTTTGTTCGGTAATATCCTATGCGGCGGTATTATGATGCAGCTGGTATACAATGCATGCCAAGCATTGAGTAATGTGTTGCTTGGATGGATCACTACAAGTGGTACGGTGTTTAACTTTGTAGCACCTATCCTGGCACCTGTATTACATGTTTACTTCGATTTGTTTGCAGGTTTTATTCAGACACTTGTATTCGTTACATTAACAGTTGTCCTCGTCGGGAATGATGTTCCTGAGGAAATAAAGAAAGAAGAAAAATAACAGGAGGAAAAATTATGGATACCAACAAGGGCTTAATTGCAATCGGTGCTGGTCTTGCCGTTATGACAGGTATGATGACTGGTATGGGTGAAGGTACATGTGCAGCGCATGCATGTGACGCTATCGGTAAAAATCCGGAGGCAGAGTCTAAGATTCGTTCTACTATGATCCTTGGTATTGCGTTGTCTGAGACATGTGCTATCTACGGTCTTCTCGTTTCCATTCTTTTGATGTTCGTATATCCGAACCTTTGATCGAGGGCTGATCAATGATCGATATCGACATTGTCGAACAGCTTGTTCCGAATCCAATGACAATGCTCGTTCAGCTATGTTCTACTCTTGTCCTGTTTTTATTGATGAAGCATTTTCTGTGGCCTTCCATTAAGAGATTTCTTGATGCTAGGGCAAATAAGATGCAGGAAGATATTGCAGCAGGTGAAGCTGCTAAGCAGTCTGCTTTAGAAGATCGTATGCAGGCAAAGGAAGAGTTGAAAGCTGCTTCTAAAAAGAGTGAAGACATTGTCAATGCAGCAGTACAGCAGGCAAAGGAAGAAAAGAGTGCTATCTTGGCACAAGCCAATGCAGAAGCTGGTGCTGTAAGAAAGAAAGCAGAAGAGCAGATCGAAGCTGATCGTAACAGAATGTATGCTTCTATGCAGAAAGAGATCGTAGATGTTGCATTTGCTGCGGCTGGTAAGTTGATCGGTGAACAAAATGCAGATCAAGTAGACCGTAATGCAATCGATGCATTTGTAAAGGAAGCGAACGCAAATGATCAGTGAAGCTGCCAAAAGGTATGGCGAAGGGCTATTTGAACTGGCTATCGAAACAAGTACTGTAGAAAATAAAAAAGAACAGATGGAGAATTTGTTGGAAGTATTGGAAGAAAGTGACGATCTTACAACATTCTTCAGAGCCGTTATGGTAAGTCGTGAAGAAAAGATACAGTTCATTGAAGATACATTCAAAGACGTATTTGATCACGATATGTGCAATTTTCTTAAACTCTTAGTAGATAAAGACCGCACATATTACCTAAAAGAAATTTCGGAAGCGTTTATTGCAATGTGCAATGACTATTTAGGCATTGAACGTGCAGTCGTCTTCTCAGCAAGACCTTTAGCAGCAGAAGATGCAGCTAAGATCAAGGATGCACTTGAGAAGAAGACAGGTAAGAAGATCGTATTAAAAAATAAAAAAGATCCAAAACTCATAGCAGGTATCAAGGTACAAACTGGAAATTCCATTATGGATATCTCTGTGCAGAAGAAGATCGAAGATATGAAACATGAAATACTGAAAGGAGGCCTGGCATGAAACAATTGAGACCAGAGGAGATTAGTTCTTTGATCAAAGAACAGATCAAGAATTATGATAAAAAGATCCACTCTGATGATGTTGGATATGTGATCTCTGTAGGTGACGGTATTGCTATGGTACAGGGCATTGAACAAGCAATGTCATCTGAACTTCTGGAATTCCCTCATGGTGTGATGGGTATGGTACAGAACTTGGAAGAAGACCATATTGGTGTCGTTTTGTTAGGCAATGACTCTGTTATTAAAGAGGGTGATGAGGTTCGCCGTACGGGCAGGATCGTAGAAGTGCCGGTTGGTGATGCTTTGCTCGGTAGAGTTGTAAATGCACTTGGTCAGCCGATTGATGATAAGGGTGAGATCAAGACAGATCGTACACGACCTGTTGAGAGAGTGGCACCTGGTGTCATGAGCAGAAAGAGTGTATACCAGCCTTTGATGACTGGTTTGAAAGTTATTGACTCTATGATCCCTATTGGTAAAGGGCAGCGTGAGTTGATCATTGGCGACCGTGAAACTGGTAAGACAGCTATTGCGGTAGATACCATCATCAATCAGAAGGGCAAGAACGTAAACTGTATTTATGTAGCAATTGGGCAGAAGGAGTCTACGGTTGCACGCATGGTACAGAAGTTAAAAGAATCAGACGCAATGTCCTATACAACAGTTGTAAATGCAAGTGCATCTGAGAGTGCACCGCTGCAGTACATTGCTCCATATGCAGGTTGTGCAATGGGTGAAGAATGGATGGAACAGGGTAAGGATGTTCTTATTATCTATGATGATCTATCCAAGCATGCTGTTGCTTATAGAACAATGTCTCTTCTTTTGAGAAGGCCTCCGGGACGTGAAGCATATCCAGGTGATGTCTTCTACTTACACAGCAGATTGCTGGAAAGAGCAGCTAAGCTTTCAGATGAACTTGGCGGTGGTTCTTTGACAGCACTTCCAATCATCGAAACACAGGCAGGTGATATCTCTGCCTATATCCCTACAAATGTCATTTCTATTACAGATGGACAGATCTTCTTGCAGACAGACTTGTTTGCATCTGGTGTAAGACCAGCCGTAGATTCAGGTCTTTCTGTATCACGTGTAGGTTCCAATGCACAGACAAAAGCAATGAAGAAAGTATCTTCTTCCTTAAAACTGGATCTTGCACAGTATAACGAAATGTTGTCCTTTGCACAGTTTGGTTCTGATCTGGATGCTAGTACAAAGAAGATCATCGACCATGGTACTAGGGTAACAGAGTTGTTGAAACAGCCGCAGTATTCACCAATGTCTATGGCAGATCAGGTATTGTCTTTATACGCCGCAAAGCATGGACAGTTGGATGAAGTGCCAGTAGAGCAAGTAGCAGCGTTTGAAAAATCAATGCATCGTTTCTTCCATACAAATCATCTAGATATCATTGATGAATTGGAAACAAAGAAGGATATCGATGATGCACTGAATGAGCGTATTAAGACTGCTATGAGTGAAGCTTTGGAACAGTTTGGTCTCTTAAAAGGTGATCCATCATGAGTCAGTCAAAGCAGGCTTTACGCACTAGAATAAAGTCTGTCAACTCCACGAAGAAGATCACCAAAGCCATGGAGATGATTGCCAATGCAAAACTCTTCAAGCAAAGAGCAAAGATGGAAGCCAATCGTGAATATGCCCAAAGACTGCAGGATACAGTAGATGAGATCGTGATGAATAACCCTCGTGTAGAGAGTAAGTTCTTGAAGAAAAATACATCTGAGGTTTGTTTCACAGTTGTATTTGGAAGTGACTTAGGTCTATGCGGCAGTTATAACCAGAATGTATTTAAATATGCAGAAGCCCATCTCAAGAAAGAAGATCCGATCGTACTGATCGGAACTTCTCTCTATCATCAGTTTCAAGAAGCTGGCTATCATATTCTCAATGAACCAGTTTCTTCTGATGATCTGCAATTCCATGACTTACGTGAATGGCTTCGTGATGCCATCTTACGTTATGAAAAGAAAGAAGTCGGCACGGTTCAGGTGTTGTATACAAGATTCGTGAATACGATGACATTTGCAGCAGATCTCGACATTTTACTTCCATGTAATAAAGCGGGAGATCACAGTCCCGAACATGCAAACCAGGAACATGTCGAAACATTGTTTGAACCAAGTGCTGAGGAGATCCTTGATGCTTTGATCCCTATGATGGTCTATGATGCAGCATATGCAGATTGGATGGAAAGTACCACAGCAGAACAAGGTAGTCGTCGTATGGCTATGAAGACTGCCACAGATAATGCTGAAGAGCTTGCTGGAGATCTTCTTCTGGAATACAACAAAGCAAGACAGGCAGCCATTACACAGGAGATCACTGAAATTGTCGGTGGTTCTGAAGCAGTATAAGAAAGAAGGTAATGACCATGAACAATACAGGAAAGATCGTACAGGTCATCGGACCTGTCGTAGATATTCGTTTCGATCAGGATGCATTGCCTTCCATCCGTAACGCGATCCATATCGAGATGGGCGATCATGAAATGACATGCGAAGTTGCACAGCATGTAGGAGATGACATCGTTAGATGCATTGCCATGTCGTCTACAGATGGACTTGTGAGAGGTATGGAATGCATTGATACAGGCAATCCGATCGAAGTACCAGTAGGTGATGAAGTACTTGGCAGAATGTTTAATGTACTTGGTGAACCAATTGATGGTTTAGGACCAGTAGATGCTAAGAAGTATATGCCGATCCATAGACCAGCACCTACCTTTGCACAACAGCAGACTTCTAGTGAGATCCTGGAAACAGGTATCAAAGTCATTGATCTTCTTTGTCCTTATTCTAAGGGTGGTAAGATCGGACTGTTCGGCGGTGCTGGTGTAGGTAAAACAGTTTTGATGCAGGAATTGATTCACAATATCGCTATTGAACATGGCGGCAGATCAGTTGTTGCCGGTGTCGGAGAACGTACCCGTGAAGGTAATGACATGTACCATGAAATGAAGGAATCTGGTGTATTGAAGAATACAGTTCTGACATATGGACAGATGAATGAATCACCAGGTGCGAGAATGAGAGTAGCATTGTCTGCTTTGACAATGGCAGAATACTTCCGTGATGAAGAACATCAGGATGTGCTCTTGTTTATTGATAACATCTTCCGTTTCACACAGGCAGGTTCAGAAGTATCCGCATTGCTCGGCCGTATGCCGAGTGCCGTAGGTTATCAGCCAACATTGGCTACAGAAATGGGTCAGCTGCAGGAACGTATTACATCTACAGATAAAGGTTCTATCACATCCGTACAGGCCATCTACGTACCAGCCGATGACTTAACAGACCCAGCTCCAGCAACAACGTTCTCTCACTTGGACGCAAAGTTGGTCTTGGATAGAAGCATTGCTGCATTGGGTATCTACCCAGCCGTAGATCCACTTGGTTCTTCTTCTCGTATGTTGGATCCGCTTGTTGTTGGTGAAGAACATTACGAGACAGCAAGAGAAGTACAGAAAATCCTGCAGAGATACAAAGAATTGCAGGATATCATTGCTATTCTTGGTATGGAAGAATTGGCCGAAGAAGATAAGAAGACAGTTGCCCGCGCAAGACGTCTCCGTAACTTCCTATCTCAGCCGTTCTCCGTTGCAGAACAGTTCTCTGGTATTCCAGGTGTATATGTCTCTTTGGAAGATACGATCCGTTCCTTCCGTGAGATCCTCAGCGGTAAGTATGATGATCTCCCAGAACAGGCATTTATGTCTGTAGGTACGATCGAAGATGTTGTTAAAAAGGCAGAGTCTTTGAAATGACAACACTCCACGTCCGGATCGCAACTCCGCGCGGGCTCTATAGAGAGATGGATACAGAAATCCTCAATATCCAAACAATAGGTGGAGATCGTGGTATTCTTCCACATCACATGCCGCTTGTTACCATATTGAGAATTGGAAAATTGGCAGTCGTGAAAGATGGAAAAAGAGAAGAATATGCCATTGCCGGCGGTCTTCTCTACTTCCGTGAGAATACAGCAGAGATTCTTACAGATGCCATAGAACGCGAGGATGAAATTGATACAGCACGTGCTGTATCTGCTAGAGATCGTGCTTTAAAGAGAATAGAATCACACGCTTCTAATATCGACTTAAAACGAGCAGAAGTTGCTCTTAAGAAAGCACAGAACAGACTTGCAATTGCATCAAAGTAACACACAAACCTGTTGACCTAGTATCAACAGGTTTTTCAATTTTCGATGTTTGTATGACCACCAACACCACAGGTAGTGTCAAGAATTTTGTGTAAATAGTATATCCTTAGTAAGGGTGACTTAAT
>CAUWCC010000035.1:0-17973 GCA_963556805.1 uncultured Bulleidia sp.
GGGTGCTGATCTAACGAAACATAACCACTAGGACCACTCTTAGTCAATTAAGCCTATATTTATGCTTTACATATACTTCATAGGAACGATTCCAGTGATCCGCACTGCATCCAAGTCCTGGTACAAGTATGATCTCGTTGTATTTGTTAACGACCACCGGCCATCTCTTTCTCTCTCCTTTTGGGATATGACGGTCAATGAAGAAACGGTTGATACCTTTTGTACCATACCGCATCCTAATACGATCTCCTTCATGGTAATTCCTTACCGTAAGTGGTAATTCATCTATATCATAAGAAGTTCGTTCTGTTCTTTCTCCTATATTACTTACCGTAAAAGCTGGATACTCCCCTTCTTCCAATATAACTTCATAATCCTCTGGTATATCCTGCATATACGCATATCCAGAGCACTGTACAAGCTCCTTCTTACCTACCGTGATACAAAAGTCCTTTTCTTTGCAAATAACGTGATCTAACTGCTGTAAATATTTCTTAGTGCAATGCATGGTACGTGAAGGATCTACAAGTTTACGCAAAGCTGTTAATCTTACTGCTTCATTTTTTTTACAATATACGCTAAGGTCCAACATACCCTCTAGAAAAGAAAGATCTGCCTCTTCTCGTATTTCTATCAATTTTTGATTATCCTGCATCATATTTACATATAACTGTTCTTTTTCTTCTTTAGTATATCCTGCCAGATCTTGACGGATTACATTTCTTGTATGAACAGGTTCTAAGTTCGTATGATCGATGTAATACTTGATCTGATGTTGTTGACAATATACTTCTAGATCTTTCTTTGTAAGGTCTAATAACGGTCTATAAAGAGGAATGTTATGGTACAGGGAATATCTTTGCATACCATAGTAAGCTGGAATCACATTTCGCTCTTTCTGCATGATATATGTCTCTAAGAGATCATCGCAATGATGTGCTGTCATTATACCTGCAAAATGATGTTCTTCTACCAATGATGTAAAGAATTGATACCGCCAATCTCTAGCCTCTGCCTCAAAGTTATGCGTATATGTAAAAGGTGCATTCTTTACGAAACACGGAATTTGATGTTCTTGGCAGTATTGTTTAACATATAGTTCTTCTTCCTCTGCTTGTTCACGTTGGTGGTAATTCACATGTGCCACTGCTACATGCAGACCTGCTTCTAGACATATCACTAATAAAGCCATCGAATCTGGTCCTCCAGAAACACCGATCAACCATGTACCCTTGTAACAAACCTCATCAAACATACTTGTTTTACCTTCCTAGTAAAATATGCAATAGCCTCTCTTGGATCTGTGCAAACAACGCACTTTCAGTAGAAATATGTGCTTTTACATCAATGACCCTAGCAGTATTCACAAACTTCATATCATTCAAGAACAATACAGAAGGCTTATTTAACCCCTCGATCTGTCCTATTCTCATCAAATGCTTACGTCCACGAGGATTCTCCACAGGGTCATAAGCATGTTTATACTGTACAGGATTACTTGTCATAGGTACAACCAAAGCCTTTCTTCTGCATAATGACATCACTAAACCGAAGTGCTGAAATCCCATCTCATTCAAATATGCCTGTCCAAAGTCCATATAACAAATATCGCCCTCTTTGACCGTAACGCCAAGATCATCTGCAGATTCACACTTGCAACGAATAAACCAATTTGCTTCAGATATCAAACTATTCTTCAAATTTGCCGGCATCACTGTGCGATATACTTCTTTTCTACATTCTATATACTCATCCCAAGTCTTATGTTCACTCATAATAAAGATCCCCTTTCGCTTTCTATATAAACAAATAGGGGATCGATACCTCATAAGTTATAAACAAATGCCAGAATGAACGAACCAGCAAGGTATGCCAATGCTGCAACGATCATAAAATACAATACTTGTGCTTCTCTCACATGTCCCTTCTTCAACAATTTTTCATAGTTCAAGGCATTCAAGCCATACCAAGAACCTGCAAAACATGTGACATATACAAATGCTTTAATCAGATAAGAAAGCATTACTTTGTTCCGAAGATACGGTCACCAGCATCACCAAGACCTGGTACGATATAACCATTCTCGTTCAAACGTTCATCCTCAGCAGCCAAGTAGATATCTACATCTGGATGTGCATCCTGAACCTTCTTAACACCCTCAGGAACACCAACCAAGCATACAAGCTTGATATTCTTCGCACCACGCTGCTTAACAGCATTGATCGCATCTACTGCACTACCGCCTGTAGCCAGCATTGGATCCACGACCATGACGATAGCATCTTCCAAATTAGACGGGAACTTAGCAAAATACTCATGCGGCAGTAATGTTTCCTCATCACGGTACATACCAATGAAGCCTACCTTAGCTGTAGGAACAAGTCTTCTGATACCATCCAAAAGACCAATACCAGCTCTCAAGATCGGAACAATCACAACTTCTTTGGAGATCGTAGTACCCATTGTAGGCCCGATCGGCGTGACCACTTCTTCATGCTTGACTGGCAAGTCACGGCATACTTCATATGCCATCAACTCAGCGATCTCATCGAGATTCTCTCTAAAATCCTTTGTGCCTGTATCCTTATTGCGCATGATCGTGAGCTTGTGCATAATCAACGGATGATTTAAAACTGTAAGCATAATATTACCTCTTTCTTTATGTATATCTATCTGTAAAATATTAGCCCCCATCCTGCTTTTTTTCAACTTTTAGTGTCATTTCAGACAATTGTTGGCTTTATACAACAAAACTTTTCACATATCCTATCCCTTCCTATGCATTTCTTCGATATAATACAGAATGCTGAAGAAAGGAGAACATCATGAAGATACTAATTGCACCATTGATCTTAGATCCCAATAGAGATGCTTCCTATCATCTTACAAAAGCTTTAGTAGAAGTATTTACAGATAAAGAGATCACATGCAGTGTAAGTGCGGATGAAGAGAATCACTTCAAACATGTCTCCTTATATCCATGTGCAGAACCAGAAGAGCCTTCCTTTGTACTGAATTCAGAAGAACGTGTTCATGAGGAATGGTTATATAACAATGGTATCCTCCAAAAGAAATACTTGATGAAAGATGTACAAATGCTGGAAAATGCCATCTCTCTTTTTAAACCTGATCTGATCATTTCTATTGACCGTCCCGCTGCTGTAATGGTATCTAACATGCATAACATTGCCTGTTGGGAATTTGTTTACCCTGCTATGTATCGAAATACGATCTTTCCTGCTAAGTGTATGCATGGTCTCAATCAAGCTTTGGAAGAATGCGGATTAGATCAAGAATTAGATTTACAAGGTTTGTATGCCAAAGTAGATCGAAGGATCGGTTTTGGGCCGATGGAGATTGCTTCATACCTTGCTGAAAATCATGTTACTAGATTTGGCTGTATGTCATTGTTTCCTAAAAAACAATTACGAACAAATCGTGTCTGCATCTTCTTAGATACGGTCAATGAGAAACCAAAGAAATTGCAAAGGATCATAGAGACTGCTTTTCTTGGTGCGCCTTACTATGTCTATATATGCATTCCTGGTATTCCTGCATACCAAGATAACAATTTGCATTATATCTCTTTACCTGACCCAAACTTAATCAATGGTGCTAGTGCATTGATCCATGACGGCAATGACTTCTATTTCAATCAAGCAATCTTATTAGGTGTTCCGCAGATGATCATCGCAGATCATTCTTACCAGAGAAACTTCAATGCATTGGCTGCAGCTAGAAACAAGTTTGGTAGCTATATCTTTGAAGAGAACTTAGATATGGCATCTCTCTATGAGGGATATCGCGATCTTTTGTCAGATGATTCTTTCTATGAGAATACCCAAACTATGCGTGAGAAGACACGACAGTTGGGTAATTTGCATCAGTTGGTAGATATGATGTATATAGATCTGATAGATCATACATAAAAGAGATCCTAACTCAGGATCTCTATTTTAGTATGCAGGTACGACCATACCATTTCCTGGTGGAAGATCGTTCTGTGAAATGCTTTCTCCTTTCACCAAAAGCTGCAGCTGTTCTGAAATATATTGAACTTGATCTGCATATGGAAATACAACAGAAAGCAATGCATCACCTGCAGAAGCACAATGAGAGGAACCTGTTGTACCGGATAAACGATACGATACCATCTTCCAATCATTCCTATCTTCTAACTGTTTCTTGCAAATATCATAAATCTGTTCATCTGTCATATTTGTAAGGAATGTGCCTTTCATCGCAGCTAAAGTCGAATCGATCTTTGTTAAAGCAGCAGGACTCATCAATTTTGTTATGATACCCTGCATAACCAACTGCTGATGCATACTTCTGCCAAAATCACCATCTGGCAATGTCTTTCTCTCTCTTACATATAATAAAGCATGTTTTCCATCCAAATGGATATGTCCCTGTTCAAACCAGATATTAGGATCATCGCCAAACCCAAAAGCATACGGATTGTTAACATCCACACCGCCTAAAGCATCTATGATCTGCTGGAATGTTGAAAAGTTGATCAAAACATAGTCATCCACAGGAATACCAAATAAACTGGATAATCCAAGCATTGTATTCTGAATACCTTGTACACCTAGATGCGTTAACTTATCTGGTGTATTACCGAAGGCAGGATTTGGAATAAAAGAATCTCGTGGTAAGAATACTGTCATCATCTGATGAGAACCAGGATCTATCGTCAACATAATATTAACATCCGTTCTACCGTACAAAGACAAATCTCCATTACGATCATTACCACCAATAAATACTGTAAAAGGATGAGATACTTCTGTTTGTGACATCTCTACCAGAGATGAATCTTCATCAATGCGGATCGTATATAAACATCTTGTATCTTCTTTAAAATGAGACAAACCATCAATATCCGCAAAGATATCTGTATAAGAACGATTCATGATCAAAACTTGTCCTTCATTTCTATATAGAGCCCATGCTGCATCTACATATGCTCTATGGTCTACTGTTTTTAAATCATTCTTACCAAATTCTTTTTGTAAAGTACCAATGACATGACTTTGATTTTTTTGATCTTGAGACATTTCTGTAATGAAGACAGCATCTGCATACTGCTTTAGATCTTCTAATGAATCGCCTTTCTGCTCTATCATAGGCTGATCTGCAAATGCTTCCGGATGTTCTGCTTTATATGAGTCATTCATTACATACAGATCCATGTATATAGACACTTTATCTTCCGGTTTCTCAATCATTGCGGATACCTTTTTCTTATATAAAGGCATCAAACAAGAACCGACAAGCAAAACTACCGCAAGGACTACTTCCACACTCTTTAACAAAATCTTGGGGAATCTCTTCCATTGCATCAACAAGTAAAAAAATGCTGCTAAAGCTGCTGCCCCTATGCCTATATTCCATGTCCAGCTAGTAGGAAAGAGCGGCATACTTCTAAATACTAGAACAAAAACAAGAGAAGCACATACAAACAACCCCCATATCAAAAGATCGTTTTTTCTATTTTTCATATGCCTCTATCCCCTAAGATCTTCATTGGATTGGCAAGTAAGTGTTGATAGACATCTTTTCCAGCATGTTTGCGAGCTTGTGTCATACCTTGTTTCAACAGTGGCGGACGGGTGTCCATATTATGACAATCCGAGCCAAGTAAACAAAGATCTGTCTGTTGCATCATCTTGATCTGAGTTCTTTTGCCAAACATATGCAATAACGGTTCACAACTAAATTGGATCGGTGTTCCTAGGGACATGATTTCATCTATATGTTCACGCTTTTGTCCTTTCACATATCTTTCTAAATGTGCAAAGATAGGGGTAATACCATGCCGATCCATGATTTCATAAATATCTGAAAATATATCCGAAGACCATTTTCCAAAAGGCATCTCCAGCAACATATATCCTGAATCTTCTATACAAAGTGCACTCAAATCTTCCCATTGTGCCATATTTGGCCCCCACTGTGCTTCCGCTCCAAGCACAACACGTGGTAGATCTTCTTCGCATTCTGCCATAGCTTTTTTCAACTTCTGATAACTTATTTCGCGACGTTCCAAAAAAGAACGTACTGTTTCTTTGCGACGATAAAAATGTGGTGTTAAAACAACAAGATCTACACCTTGTTTCTTTTCTTCTTTTAACATCGCGATCGACATCTCGACATTTTTAGAACCATCATCTATCCCAGGAAGGATATGGGTATGTATATCTACTAAATATGTCATCAGAGATCCTCATTCGCAGCATATTCATACTTTCTATCATATGACCCATATCCTGCCGCACTTTCTGCTACATCTGTCATAACAACACCTAATATTTTTGTGTTAGAAATGGAAAGCTGGTCTAATGCTCTTTGTACTGCATTCTTCTCAGATCTTCCAGATCTTACTACAAACAAAGTGCCATCTGTATACGGAGAAAGTGCAATTGCATCTGTCACAACATTCACAGGAGATGTGTCTAGAATGACATAATCAAACGTATTCCGCAAAGTTTCAACAACATTTTTCATGTTTTTTGAACTTAATAATTCAGAAGGATTCGGTGGAATATGACCTGCCGGCATAATATAAAGAGTAGAACCCTGCATCTGGAAGATAGAACTCATGATCTTATCTTGATCCATCAATGCAGATGTCAATCCCACATCACTCTTCACATTAAACAACCGTCCAAGTTTAGGCTTTCTCAAGTCACAATCAACGATCAATGTGTGTTTTCCAGCTTCTGCTAGAGAAAGAGCAAGATTGGAAGATGTCGTTGTCTTTCCTTCCCTTGGAAAAGAAGAAGTGACCATAATGACATGACTGGACTTTTCACCTGCTAAAGAGAATATAACGTTTGTTCGTAATGCTTTATATGCTTCCGTAATATAGAATTCATGATGATTCGTCAAAAGACGTTCCCGTTCCTCACGGATTGAATCTACTTTGTTTGCCTTCTTATTCTTTCTCATATGTTACTTACCTTTCTTCCCTACTTCAATAGAAGGGATCATGCCTAACACAGGTACCCCAAGATACATTTCTACATCTTCTTTATCTGTAATCTTTGTATTGAATAAATAACGGAATGTCAAAATAACGATATACAAAACAAAACCACCAGCTAGACCTAGGAACGTATTCAAAACATAATTTGGGGTGATCGGCTTTTCAGCTACGATCGCATGATCGATCACTTCCGTAGAACTGCCTTTTACAAAAGCAGAGATCTTAGCTGGCGCAACATCAGCGATCGTATTGGCTATATGTGCTGCCATCTCTGGATCTGGATCTGTAATGAAAACATTAAACATCTCTGTATCATCTATCTGACCAGCACTCATAGCTTCTCTGATTTCATCCGGTGTCATATCTAGATTTCCCTGCTGAATCACTGTTTCTAATACTGTATTAGACTTAATGATATTGACATATGTACTAACTAACTTTTGGGCAGTATCTAGATCGTTACTTGTAATATTCGTCACTTGATCAGAGGATGTGTTGACATAGATTGTTACATGAGACTGATACTGCGGTGTGACCACAAATACAGAAATACCAAGCATAATTGCCCCTGCTAGGATCGCACTTAATAAAGTACCTTTCCAGTAACGAAGATAGTACCTGACCATCTTTTTCAAATCCACTTCCATTTCGCGATTTTTCTCCATAATTCCTCCAGTATTTGATATTTATCTTTTCTTTACTTTATTAAGAACAAACTGTAATGTAGATGACTTCAAAGCAAACATTACGGCAATGTACAACGTACCGAAAACTAATGCTTCTACGATCAGTAATAGGAAGGTATTTACCTGCAGCAAGTTTTTCACTAAATAAAGACCAGCCCAACCTGCTACAGATGCAAACAGCACTTTAAATAATTCTGCTTTATTCTTGAAATATCTATAGTGCGGAAGATAGATCTTCAATTGATGTCCTAATAATAGCGTTGCTATCAGCATCGCTATACTTGTTGCCAACGCAACACCAGCAATACCTATATATCGTGATAAGAAAATACTAAGACAGATATTACATGCAACAGAAACTACACCATTGATCATGGGTCTTCTCGTATCACCGAAAGCATAGAATGCCTTTACAAAGTTTGCCCGCATTGCTTGAAATAGAAAACCGCAAGCATATCCAGCTGTAACACCACATGTCAAAAGAACAGAATCATATGTAAAGTTACCCCTTCCAAAGAGAATAGAAACAATTTCTTCGCCGGCTGCTATGCAAATAAGTGAAGCAGGGACCGTAATGAATGCTAAGCAATCATTGGATAATTCTAAATGTGATTCGATCTCTGCTATCTTTCCTTGCGCTGCCCATGTTGCAAAGTGAGAGAAGAGAACTGTAGAAACAGAAGCAATGATGACCGTTGTTACGATTTCATTGACAGACGCACCATATGTCAAAATAGAAACTGCACCATTTCCTAAACCAGATGTGATCTGTTTATCTACGATATCATTGATCTCATAGATCGCATTTCCAATCAGTAATGGAACCATGAGACTAATCAAATGCATCGTATATTCTTTTCCACTTCTATTCTTCAAATTTGGTTTATAGAATTTCCTGACCCTGATTGTGATCCATACACACTGTACAATCCCAGCTAATACAAAAGCATATACAAGATACTTAGCATCTTGTATATCTGTAAAAGCACAAGCTGCTAAAATAACGAATAGATTTTGGAAGAAAGAATAACCCTTGCCAGATAAGAAATCTTTGTTTGCCTCAGCAACAACATTTAAGATCAAATAGTAACAAGACAACACAAAACATATGGATAATGCTTTGATATTTGAAACAAGTAAAGTATATTCTCTACCTGTATACGATGGTGCAAATACTTTAGCCGCTAATGGTGCAGCAAAGAAGAATACGACCGTGATCAACACCGCTAATGGCAGAAAGGTAAACAAAGTTTGGTTGATCAATTGATTCGCACTTTTCTTTCCAGCTTCCGCAAGCCTCTTTGCATACATCGATAACAACGAGATAGCAATTGCCGAGAAAAGTACACTACATAAAGAATTGATAATACCGGATGAAATATATAATGCATCTGTTTCTACCGTTGCTCCATAGATAGCAGCCAACAGTGCTTGTTTACCAAATCCCAGTACTTTAATAAATAATGTTAAGAGCAGTACTCCAGTCGTCTGCTTTAAAATACCTGATGATTTCTTCATCGTGTCATCCTCTTATCTTACCAAAATTTCAAACTGCATAAATACCCTCTACTAAGTGTTAAAACAAGCATGAGAACAGCAGTAACGGAACATGTATTGACTGACCACTTACCATTTCCAGCAGCATCTTTATTGGCATATAGGATCAAAGGAATATTGACAATAGCCGCAAAGAATTCCAATCTTTGGAAGATCGTAAACTGCCAGCATAACAGAATTGATAATAACAATGTGATCCTGCTTATACTGATAAATGGTGCTAAGAACGGATCGTTTGCAATTCCAGCATGTTTTATTTTATGCATCGCCAAATATGGGACGATCAAAGATAAAAATAAGATGATCTGTTCCCATATGTATGTATAAGCATTTTTACTGCTGATATATCCAAGAGCATAATTTATGCTGGAGAAGATATACATGCGATATTTGATCATCGCAAAAAGCAGAATAAATATATACAAAACACGAAACCAACGCTTTGCATTCTTTTGAAATACATAGGCTGTGGCCCTAATGGCAACTAGGGTCAAACCTATGCTGTGCATTGTGATGGCAGTTACATATAGGAATATATTCCAGAGATCGATCGTTTCATTCTTAGCTTCCCGGTAAATACAAAGAAGAATGAGACCAGATGCTAAATATGATCGCACGGTTGCAATGGTCGGCATATAAAAATCAGCAGACAACAACCAAAATAAAGTCATTGCAACTGCAGCGTTCGATAATGCAAATCTCTTTTGTGTATGAAACATCACTAGAAATATTGTTCCAAATATGATGAGACAACTAATCAGCGGGATCAACTCCGGCAAATGTATATCCGCGGCAATTTTATAAAAGATCGCGGCCGAAGGGGTGCTGGAAAGACCGATCGTTCCAGCATTCAGGCTATGTAGAAAATCAGGCCACGATAAATGACTAAAATGATCGGCATAGATACGAATACGGAAAAGATCTGCCTCTGGAGCTGGTTCATAGAAAGCTCCCATCAAACATAATCCGATCAAGAGAACGATATATATGCTTCTCATTCTTTTTTGACTACTATGTCGAATAAGATACAACATACTCACAAGAAGTAAGAGATAACATCCTATACCGACGATCCTCGCTGCTATGTACATTCCAACAACTCCTCAGCCTTGTCTTTTCTTAGAAAATTACGCTTTTCATTATCTCTTATAAATGCATAAACCGCACTAATTTTTTTTGTTTTTTAGAAAGCATATGCAAGAAAAGAAAACGCATTCATTTTCTTGTTCTAAATACAGTTTATGCTGCTGTACAAGATTATTCCCCTCTGCCTAGATCTCATTTTTCATAAGAGATACATAAATATCTATTAGTTTTTCGCCACATCCACTGTCAGAATACTTACTGCTCTTAAACAGGTTCGAATAATATTCTCGTTCCATAGATTTCCTTACTGTTACTTGTATCGTATCTGCCCATTCCTCTAATGTATTGTTTTTTAGAGAAAGAGTTTCAATCAAATTTGTAATAACTACTTCACGTGTGATCGTATCTGACATCACAATTGGAAGTCCAGCAGCCTGGGCTTCTATACAAGTTACGGGTAGTCCTTCAAATAACGAAGGAAGAAAAAAACAATCCATTGCTTGATATAGAGCCTTTACATCCGTTCTTTCCCCAAGTAACTTGACATTATCTTCTATGCCGAGTTGATGCAAATACTCTTTCATATCAGAAAATAATCGTCCATTTCCGATCCACCAATATTCAATATCTGGAAATCTTGTTATGCATTCTTTCATGACATCAAGGGCAAAAAAAGGATTTTTTTCCATAGAACATCTTCCTACAGTTGCCACGACCTTTTTACCTTCCACCCCCATTGCCCTTCTTACAGAACTTCTTTTGTTTTCATCAAATGCAAAGTCCTCTGCATTTACAACATTTGGAACTATCATGTATTTATGCTTTCCAAACATCGCTTTTCCTGCTGCTTCTGAGCATGCAAAATACTGTGTAGCAGTTGCTTTAAGAATTGGAATGAAGAAGGAATTTCTAACTTGTTTTAAGAATGTTTCTCCATTTTTGGTTGTGTGACTATGTAAAATACGTAGTTTGATATTCCTTTTTTTTGCCAAAATCATAGTTGGTATACTTACAATTAACGTATTGTCATGGATTACATCATAATTTCCATTTTTAAGAATTTCATCACAATAAGCAATGTGTTTCTTCAAGTCAGAAACAGGTGGTGCTAAATACACATTTCCGCCATACGAACGTATTTCATCGATATATGATGATTTTCTATCAAAAAACATTAATACATCAACCTGAACTTCTTCATGATTCATTTTTCTCGTATAGTTCATCACAAAACTATTTACACCATTGGCAACATTGAGTGTTGAAACTAAAAATAATATGCGCATTTTTCTCTTTTCCATTTCAATCATCCTTTCTATTCGTATGTATCAATAATTGCTTGATAATCTCAGGATCGTGATCAATGTTAAATTTTCTAGCCATCAACATGGAGCTGCTCATAAGTTCATTCATATCAGAAATACCTAATATCTTAGGACTGTGTTTCCCTAGAGACCAATCAATATAATGTAAATAATCAGAACAACTATCTGCATATGGTGAGTTCATAACTAAAGTATGAAAATACGATTCATCAGGACATAGACATCTAGTATAGTATCTATAATATTCTGGATGTTCTTCTAAGTAGTCTAAGATCCATACAACGGTATCTCTATTTAAACACCACCACTGAGATCCGAAGTAAAACTTTAGGTGCAAACTATTTTTCCGTAAAAATAATTTAAAAGTCTTTTTATACCCACCTGTCAATTCGATATACAGTCTTTTTGTGATCCTTATAAATTTTCTTCTATCCGTCATCCAGTTATAAAACAGAATCTGATTCCTCTTATCATAATTATTTTCATATCCTAATTTGTTATTGTAACTTTCCACAAAGTGGATAAAGTTTTTGGTCAAATGGTGATTCAAATAATCTAATATATATGCATTGCTTTTTATCGGAAAATCCTGGCCGCTGCATAACCAAAAGAAATCAAATTTATCTGTTTTTTCAGCATACTTCAGTAGATTTAAACTAGCATCTACTTGCGAGATCTGTGCCCAACGCACATCACACCTCATTTCATCAGGCAAAATATAAACATGATCACATCCCACTTCACTAAAATCCTCTGTACATTTCTTATCTACATGCACAAATATTGTGATGTCTGGATGCTTCATTGCGTCCACAAACATTTTCACTTGCTTTGGATTCGTATGACAGAGTAATAAGATTGCTAATTTCATGTCACCCACTCTTTTTACATATCATTTGTTAGACAGTTCTTCAATGTATCAAAATTCATTTCAACAGAATGCATAGACTTAGGCAAATCATCAATCTCGAATTTGTCATTTAAGAAAACAACATTTTCTTTATCACTTAACCAATCTTTATATGCAAAGTATGACTTTCCTGTCGTGTTATTCAATGCAATGCATGGTGTTGATGTAATATAAGCGAAGATCATACCATGTAATCTATCTGTAATAACTAATTCAAATTGAGAAATTTCTTGTAATTTTGATAGAACCAGATTTCTTCTTTCCTCTCCAAATATATCTTTTTCAGTTGTTATCGTTGTACTGAAATTGTTGATACGAGAGTATTTCTGCCCTACCTGTTCCATCAATAAATTCTTGTCTTCATCTGATAAGCAGCTTTCCTTATCATTCCGGATACACATTCCAACGCCCTGCTTTTTCTCAGTATGTACGATATCAAGCAATGAAAATACAATATCTGGACATAGACGTATATCTACATTGTGAAGTATCTTTCTCATCATTTTGTATGATGAAGTATCTCTAGAAAAAATAGTTAGATGCTGATGCGCACTATATATTCTTTGGGCAACTGTACTCTCATATTTCCCTTTGTCATCATTACTATATGATATAGATTGAGGAAATATAATAATTTTATTTTCTGGAAAATTCTTAACTATCATTCTACGCACAAATTCATATCTAGGATAAAGATTTCCTAAATTTCCACCACCCTGCAATACAATGATATCTTTTTTATTTATATTTTTTTTGATCCAGTGAATATAACTTAACACATTTGATTCTTGGAACTCGATCATTTGTCTATCAGGCAGGATCTTGCTACAAAATTTTGTGATTGCAAAAGCGATAGCCTGATCCCCTAAATTTCCATACTCTGGAGCATCTAAAAACCATATTTTATGCTTTGATCTATCTATACTTATATTTGGAGTCTTCTGAAACAACATTTTATTTCCAAAACGTAAAACCCCATACTGATTTATCGTTAATCTATTTCCAAATTTATACATAATTTTCTTTCCTGAATTAATATTTTTTTAATTTATTTGTGATCTTAACACGCAATGACTTTGGTAAATGTTGTCTTATGCTGCGGAAGGTTCCTAATGCTGCAGAATTCAATCTGCTTTCTACTGCCATTTTTCTATTTACCTTCGCTTGTTCCTGACTAGACAGTAATTGATTATTATCTTGTAATTTACCACTCAAGAAGTCTTTCATTTCAGTTGAAAGCCACTCACTGCCATCTTCACATACTCTATTTCTCATCTCGCTATATGTAGGTGTATTCATTGTTGGTATGTCTCCTAATGTCAACCAAACATGGGAATTATGACAATGTGGCTCAGTACAATAAGATCCAATCGGCTGCCATTTTATCGGCTTGTCTATGTCTTTAAATATATTTTGTATATATTTTCCACAATAGCACTGTCTCAATATACCTGTACCTAAATTTAATGTTGCTGTCCAAAGACCTGCATAGCAAAACTCTTTTCTCTTAACATTAAATGTCGACATTTTGAACTTAAATAATGCAGAATCAAAACTTCCCCATGTTTCAATATATTTTTCTCTACTTAGATTCGTTAAAATAGGCAGTTCAGGATCTGTTTCTTTTCTAGCTACAGTTATATGACAGTATGCTCCTACCTCTTTCATACACATTTCTTTAATTTCAGGTATAAATGGTATCGTTTCATCATTCGGAGTTAATTCAATCGAGATTGAGCAACCAGCGTTTTGCATCATGTGAACATTATCCCAAAAAGTTTTAAACTTATTAAGTCGTCTTAACTCTGTGTAATGAAATGAAAATTTAAACAATAATCTTTTTCTATATTCTTCAGGAAATTCACATATCTCTTCAAATCTTTTTGTAACAGTGCCATTTGTGACGACTGCTAAATAATGACCTTGTGCCAAAAGTTCAAATAGTATTTCCGTCATTTGCGGAGGAAGCAATGTTTCTCCTCCTCCACATAAATTAAAGTGACAAATGCCCCCCAATCTCTTTGCTGACAATGCTTTTCCCATGGTTTTAGCATCATACATGAAATAAGGCAATGCAGCTAAAAACTTATCTTCCTGTGCAATATAGCAATATGGACAGCGAAGATTGCATGTCTGAACGGGTACTGCTATATCTATAAATCTTTTAATCTTATCCATTTTATTAAGCTCCTTTTCTCATTTCTAGATTGTGTGATTTCAAATTTCCATTTTAACTTTATTGTCTAGACACTGCTATGATCGTTTTACCTCGAAATTCAAAATCCGTTTATATTGTTGGTTATTTTCCTTTGTACAGATTTATACTGCACTTTCTTCTTTCTTTCTCAATAATCGCTTAAACAAACCTTGGCGAAGCCAATTTGGTGCCATGGAGGAACAAGTCCTAATGATGCAAGACATGCAATAACTGCCTCTAGAGATCATGTTGTTATCTTTCATGTATTTAAACAATCTTCTCTGTGAAGCCGCATACTTTCTTCCTGATCTGCGTTTATACATATTACTGCCTGCTCGCATCCACAAAAGTGGTGATTGAATGTTATATCCCTGAGAGCCATTCTGCAGCATTCTCAGCCATAGATAGTAATCTTCCAGTAGGTAGAAGTCTTGATATCCACCAGCTGCTTGTACAGCACTTTTGCGATACATCACACATGGATGGTTGAAAGGATTGCGTTTCTTTGCAAATGCGAGGATCTCTTGATGTGTTTCTGGCGGGATACGTACTGTATCTACGTTCTCTTTATGTCCGTTAAACTCAACCACACCCGCACTTACGATATCAATAGAATTATCTTCCAACACCTTGAGTTCCTTCTCACATCGATCTAGATAGGAAATATCATCACTATCCATACGGGCAATGATCTCATTCTTACAGTGTTTGATACCTTCATTCAAAGCATTACCAAGTCCGCAATTATGCTCAAGTCTTACCACATGGAGGACACCCTTAAAACGTTCTTCCATCACTGATATCACATCATCCAATTCTGAAGTAAGAGGACCATCACAAACAAGTACAAAATCATCTGTTTTAACTGTTTGACAATAGATGCTATTCATACTGAGCAACAAATTAGCTGGCTCTTCTTTATAATATACTGCCATTAAAACTGAGTAATTCATATATATATTTCTCCTCAATCTTTCGCTGCTGTAACTTGCCCTTTTGCAACCCCTTCTGTGCTTTCAGACATGAACAAGATCTTGATCGTTGCCATAATGATCTTGAAATCTTCAAACAAACTAGGATGAGCAATATACATAAGATCCATCTGTAATTTGTCATATGGAGCAGTATTGTATTGACCATATACTTGGGCATAACCTGTAAGACCAGCTTTAGCAAACAAACGCATTCCAAACTCAGGCATTGTCTTCTCATATTGTGCTGCAATTTCTGGACGTTCTGGACGTGGTCCTACAATAGAAAGATCTCCCATCAAAATGTTGATAAGCTGTGGCAATTCATCTAGACGACATTTACGAATGAATCTGCCCACTGGTGTAATACGGTCATCTGCATTTCCTGTAGACAATCTTGCAACGCCGTCTTTCTCAGCATCAGTGCGCATCGAACGAAATTTATAAATTTTGAATTTCTTTGCATCTTTCGTTAAACGAACCTGTGAATAAATGACAGGACCGCCATCGTATGCCTTGATTGCAATAGCTACAACCAGCATGATAGGACTAAGAAGGAACAGTGCTGTTAAAGAAGCAACGATATCAAATGTTCGTTTTACAAATAAATAGAACAAGGATGCCGGATAGCGTCTAACATGCCATACAGGAAAATGAAAGAAATGTTTCTGTTCATAACCAGACATGAGAATATCACCTAGACGTGGTTCAACGTTGACATCAATACCATGCATCAAGCAGTATTTCATAATGATATTACGTTCCTTACTATGCACACCAGCAATAAATACGATCTTCATATCATCAAGTACCGAAAGATCATGAATGCAATCAATTACATGCACATTCATGACGATATCGTATGTACCATCTAGATGCTTCTGTTTGATCAAGTTAGCAATATTTTTATCTGTATCATAGATAATGGCTGTCTTCTCAGCTGTACGTATCCTACGATAGAAAGCTTGTGCGCAAATACACCAAGCTGATGCCAACATGATCTGCATGATGATGCACACTACAATGGCCAGCAATGGAGGAACAGAACCAAACACGATCCAAATAATCAGAAACATGATCACATCTGTTACGAAAAGTGATAAAACCTGGCTGTAGATTAATTCTGATTTCTTTGAAGCAGAGATAGAAAAGGCATCATAGATTCTGCCAAAACAATATAATAGCCCCATGAAAAGAGCTGCTATAAAACAAATACATACTGCATAGTTCGATACCAATATCTCTGCATTTGCATACATATCGAAGAGTAAAACAAATGGTATAGACAGCAATGCAGCATTCACAAGCACTACAAAATAAAGTAGTAATTTTTTTAGCGTATCTTTCTTCATAAACGAATCCCCTCCCCTGTATTACAATGAATGAACAAATATTGATCGTTCAGCACGGCAACTTAGCAAAATTTAAATATACCAAACTAATACTATCAAGATAAAGAATCATACTACTTATATTCTTTGTGAAATTATAGTCTTAAAATGTTTGTACTTTTTTTAATTTGCCATATAAAATCAGTACAGTAACCGCTTACAAAAAAAAAAAAAAAAAAAAAAAAAAAAAAAAACCGTACCCTACATTCCAACTTGATGAGGGATGCTTTGGCTTACCTATATGTTATTTAGGGCATGTATTGGTATTATTGAAAGCATAAATAATCTGTAACGAGTGAAAAAATCAGCGATGCATTTCATCTCCAAAGAGATGATCCACATCGCTGTTTTAACGTTTCATAGTATTAGGAATCATCTTTGACCATATCATCAGTTCTTCAGGGATCTCAAAATCATGGTGAACATACTTAAGAAGTTCTACTAATAGATATTCTATATATATTCTTGTTTGATTTGCTTTCCTTGGCTCTACGATACTGTAGATCATTTCACTGGCCTCTACACTATTCTCACTATCGATCTGTATCTAGTTCTTTCTGCTTTGTTGTTATTCCGAGGTATATTTCCATCCAACAAGAATCTTCTTAGATACTCTTCTTGATTCAAAGCATTGGTAAATGCCTTTCCTGTTGCACTGTAACTATCTACTTTTGGGCATTCTTATTTTACTCAATACTCACGCCTTACTTGATGTGTTACATGATCCATATGAGGCTACAATCTAAAAACGTAGGTTTTATACAGATATTAGGTACTAACCAGAGTAAAGATGACTTTTTTAGATAGCGTAAAATATTTTGTGTAAATTCGCTT
Organism: uncultured Bulleidia sp.; assembly: GCA_963556805.1. Lineage (GTDB taxonomy): Bacteria > Bacillota_I > Bacilli_A > Erysipelotrichales > Erysipelotrichaceae > Bulleidia. The sequence continues at coordinate 17,952 of CAUWCC010000035.1, forward strand.
TTCTGTAATAGTAGAAAAAAAG
>CAUWCC010000036.1:0-17722 GCA_963556805.1 uncultured Bulleidia sp.
GTAATGATTGTTTATTGATTCAAACCAGCCTTCATGTGCAAGTGACGAGTTTTTTTGAAAAATACACAAAGCCAAGGAAACGTCGATATATACTAAAAAAAGGGCATTTCTGCCCATTTTATATATATTATTCAGCTGGAATAACAGAACCATCAGACCACTTGTCTTCGATGAAATCCTTGATATCATCAGACTTCAGAACTTCTACAAGTGCTTCAATATTTGGATCTTCTTCGTGACCTTCACGGCATGCAACGATGTTTACATATGGATTAGATTCATCTGCTTCTTCCAAGATCAATGCATCTTCAGAAGGCTTCAAACCAGCCTGAATCGCATAGTTGCCATTGATTGCAACCAAGTCACCTTCACCCTCTTCGAATGCCTTAGCAAGCAATTCCGGTTTTACTTCTGTGAACTTCAGTCCCTTAGGATTATGTTCCTTATCGTCAATATCTGCGATCGTCAATGTCAATACATCCGCATCCTCAGGTAACTTGATCAGATCTTCCTGTGCCAAGATGCTCAAGATACGACCATTATCCGCAACACTATTAGAGATGATAACTTCTGCTCCATCCGGTACATTCTCTACATCTTTAATATCCTGTGCATAGATACCAAAAGGTTCGATATGGATACCACCTACATTAGAAATCTTATAACCGTTATCTGCCTTTGCCTGATCGAAGAACGGTACATGCTGGAAGTAGTTTGCATCCGCATCACCATTGGATACGGCTTCATTTGGAATATAGTAATCATCTGTTGTACGAATCTCAAGATCGATATCGTACTTATCCTTTAAGATCGGCTTTGCTGCTTCCAAGATATCCGCATGCGGATTTACACTTGCCATGACAACAAGCTTTCCACCTGCTTCTGAAGGAACATTTGCTTCCTCTGTCTTAGAACTGCCGCATCCTACCAAACCGAATGTCAATACACCTGCTGCCAATACTTTTGTTAATGTCTTCATATTTCTTTCTCTCCTTTAGAATTTATCTCTTATCAATATGTTTTACGATTGCATCGCCTGCCCACTGAATGAGGAAGACGATGGCAACGATGATCACAGTACTTGTTAATACGACTGTGTTGTTATGACGGGAAATACCATATACATATGCTAGATCACCTAGACCACCAGCACCAATTGCACCCGCCATTGCTGTATAACCGATCAATGAGATCGCTGTAACGGAAATACCACTGACGATAGAAGGCATCGCTTCTGGCAAAAGAACTTTTGTAATGATCTGCCAATTTGAAGCCCCCATCGCTTTACTTGCTTCGATCGTCCCCTTATCAACATCTTGGAATGCGATCACACATAATCTTGCATAGAAAGGAGCACTTGCTAAGATCAAAGAAGGTAGTGCTGCCTTGGCACCAAGCATTGTTCCCACAAGCAGTTTTGTTAAAGGAACAAGGTTGATCAACAAGATAATGAATGGAACAGCTCTTAGAATGTTAACAATGACATCAACGATGCGATTCACAAACTTATTCTGAAACAATCCCCCTGTCTGTGTACAGTACAGCAAGATACCGATCAATAAACCGATGATGCAAGAAGGGATCAATGAGAACACTGTCATGTACAATGTCTGTCCTACAGCTGTTAACAACTGTTCGATATTTAATGTTGCAATACCCATCTTAGATCACCTCCACCTTGACACCATTCTCTGTCAAATACGTAACGAACTCGTTATATTGTGTATCCACACCACCATAAAGGTTCAAATATGTCACACCAATCGGTCCGCTCTGGGAGGATGAAATATCCGCTGCTACAATAGATACTTTGAAAGTTACCAAACGAATTGCATCCGCAATAATAGACTGATCTGAATTGTTTCCCGTAAAGGAACATCTCAACAAAACGCCCTCCGGATACTTCGTCTTCAACATTTCAGCCATCTGTTCAATAGACTGATCACTCTCCACATTCTGTACAAAACGCCTTGTCACTTCATGACGCGGATGTTCAAACAATTCCTTCACAGATCCCATCTCAACAATCTTTCCATCACTCATGACTGCCATACGGTGACAGATCTTCTGTACGACCTCCATCTGATGCGTGATCATGACGATTGTAATACCAAGCTTCTTGTTGATATCACGAAGCAGTTCCAAGATCTGATCTGTTGTTTCTGGATCCAATGCCGATGTTGCTTCATCAGATAATAAGATTTGAGGATCATTTGCCAATGCTCTTGCAATACCTACACGCTGCTTTTGCCCACCAGATAATTCATTTGGATAACTATCTCCTTTACCAGATAGTCCAACCAACTCCAGCATCTCTTTTGCCTTCTTCTTACGATCCGCCTTAGGCCACTTTGCCAATTCCAGCGGAAGTTCAATATTCTCAAGCACCGTTCTGCTCCAAAGCAAATTGAAATGCTGGAAGATCATACCAATCTTCTGTCTTTTCTCACGCAATGCCTTACCCTTCAAGTCCTGCATCGTGTCGCCGTCGATCTCAATGTCGCCGGCTGTCTGTTTTTCCAATTGATTGATCAAGCGTACCAAGGTAGATTTACCTGCTCCTGAATAACCGATAATACCGAAGATCTCACCATCTTCGATCGTTAACGAAACACCATTCACAGCATGCACATCTTCATCTTTTCTACGAAATGTTTTCATAACATTCTTGATTTCGATCATATTGGTTCCTCCCTTCTAACAAAAAAACGTCCCTGCAAAATGCAAGGACGGGATCATAATCTCGTGTTACCACCATGCTTCATATCTGCTTCACAACAGATACCTCATAGACTGCCATCACAGTCCTGCTCTATAACGGGAACACCCGTCATGACCTACATCTCGATCATGAAGCTCCAAGACCATCTTCACTCCGTATCCTCATATTCCCTCTCAGCTTACAGGAACTCTCTGTCAATTACTTTCCGGGTTACTCTTCTCTTCTTAGCTTATGCCCCTTATTCTACACCCTCGAAAATCAGTGTCAATGACATAATTACAATTTCAGCAAAAATTTACAAGTTTTTTGAAAAAATTGAAAAAAGAGCATCTCAGAATGCTCTTTGATCTTCTTTTATTATCTTCTAAAGAATGATGGAATGCTGTCGTCATCATCACCATCATTAGATGTATTGAAACCTGAAGAGAAGGACAGATCGTCATCATCTTCTTCAGCCACAACACCATTGGAGCTATTATTCACAGGCTGTGTATCCTTCGCAGGTGCAGCAGTTTCCAATGTAGAAGGCTTCGGAAGTTCGAAACCAGTAGCAATAACGGAAACGATGATAGAATCACCAATCTTGTCATTGATAGCAACACCAAAGATGATATCGATATCATTACCAGCAGCTTCACGAATATAGTCAACAGCTTCACTTGCATCATATGCAGACATGCTTGCACCACCAGTTACGTTAATGATGGCACTCTTAGCACCAGAGATAGAAGCTTCCAGCAACGGACACTGAATTGCACGATTTGCTGCATCCTTTGCCTTATCTTCACCATCAGCCATACCAATGCCGAACAATGCACTGCCTTGGCCTTCCATAACACTCTTAATATCTGCAAAGTCGAGGTTGATCATAGCCGGAACAGCGATCAAGTCAGTAATTGTCTGAACACCCTGACGAAGGATATTATCTGCTTCCTTAAATGCATCCTCAAATGGAATATGACCGATTACTTCCAGGACCTTGTTGTTAGAAATGATGATCAAAGAATCAACATATTCTTTCAACTGTTCCAAGCCCTGCTCAGCCTGCATCATTCTCTTACGACCTTCAAAGTTGAACGGCTTTGTAACGATACCTACTGTAAGACATCCCAATTCCTTTGCAATCTTTGCAAACAATGGAGAAGCACCTGTACCTGTACCGCCGCCAAGACCTGCTGTAAGGAACACCATATCAGCACCTTCCAGCGCCTTTCTGATCGCATCCTCACTCTCAACTGCAGCTTTACGTCCATTATCTGGATTACCACCTGCGCCAAGGCCTTCCTTACCAAGCTGGATCTTATTTGCAACTGGAGAAACATCCAGTGCCTGTACATCTGTATTAGCAACGTAGAACTCTACGCCCTGCACACCTTCCTGCACCATGCGGTTAACTGCATTTCCACCTGCACCACCAATGCCGAAGACTTTAATTTTAGCAACCTGATTGTATGTTAAGTCTGCCATATCTTTACCTCTCCATCACTTTTTTCCTTCAAGGAACAACCCCTTCAATTTACTTGTCAAAGTATCCTCTTTTGCGCTCCCGTCGGATTTCTTCTCCCGGTACGAAACTGCCTTAATAAATGCATCCATATCGATGCTGTCATCGGTATAACCGGTGATCGGCAGACGATCCTGGTAGGCATAGAACAAACCCAGGCAGGCTGTCAAACTTGCGTTTCTGCCGCCAAGCGTATCAGGAATATAGCTACGCACATTGACCTGCATTGCATCAGCTAACAGCTGTGCAAGGCCCTGTGTCTCGCCACCTTCGCCTGTAATCATAACAGTAGTTTCCCCCGCTTGCAAGATAGATCCACATGTTTTTTGCATATAGGAAAGCCAAGAATTTACATTTGGAAGCACGCAATTCACAAGTTCTTTTTCACTGATCGTACGTGTTTCTCCATCATCAGACCAAATGTGGACCGGGTTGTCTGAAAGATGTTTGCTATCGAAAACAGCACTGTATTTAAACAAATCAATTGCATTTTCACGAGAAATACCATATTGATCGACCAAAGGTGCACTCAACTGTTCAACACCAACCGGAATAACAGCTGCTGTTGTCAATCGGCCCTTCTTGAGCAATCCTAGAGATGTAGAACAACGTTCCACCTTGAGAATGATCACCTGCTGGTTAACAGACTGTTCAAACAACGCTGCTTCCTTACCTGCCGCATATACATCAAGGAAGATATCCATGATACGAATGCCTGCTTTTTCAATGGCATCACATAATTCATATGCCATCTTGCGATCCGCACAAAGCAGATCAATATCAACCACCAGCTTATCACAGCGCTCACCAATCGGAATTCTACGTGTAGAAATACCATTCACGGTATACTTGACATTCACTGTCTGGATCAAAGCACAATTCTTTCCAATATCCATATTCTGTGCCTTTGCCATTGCATTACGGATATCCTGTACAGTTACAGTTCTATCAATACCCTGTACAGCAACGGTGGATTTAAAGCTGTAACGTTTCATACCAAAAGACGGAATAGCTAAGATCACACTATTGATCCCTGCCCCAATCATTTTCTGTGTATTCTCAACCGCCTGTTTTACAGCATTTGTAATAGCTTCTGCATCGACGATCTTTTCACCATCAAAACCGCGGCACGTTACGCGCTCTACTTTGATAATATTAAAACGGGTATTGAAGAATTCACCAACGATCAAACGTACTTCATGATCTGATACCTCAACAGCCGCAAAAATCTGTTTATCGTTCACTGGTCAGCCGCTCCTTTCATTAACTCTTACATAGTAACACACTTCACCACCAACTTGAAATTTTTTGCGAAAACTATGCTTTTCTTTTTGTTGCATTTGCGTTGGATGCATGCTAAAGTATTTAAGCAATTGTGTGAAGGAGGTTATGGTATGTCCAGAGTTTGTGCCGTATCCGGTAAGAAAGCTATGTCAGGTAACAGACGTTCACACTCCCTGCGCGCAACTCGCCGCAGATGGAACGTCAACCTTCAGAAAGTTCATATGGTAGTCGACGGAAAGCCTACGACAGTTCGCATTTCCGCTCGTGCTCTCAAGACTCTCAAGGGTGCCGGCAAGAAGGCTAAAGCTGCCGTTGCTGAGTAATCAGACTAAAGGAGCTGTTGTGATCGTATGATCCAACGGCTCTTTTTCTTTTTTCTCTTGTACATACAAAAAGAGGATGTTTCCATCCTCTTACATCCAAGTTCGAATAAAATCACTTTCTCTTGTATATGCCTTCCAGCCTGGATCACCATCTATGATGAACTGCTGCCATGCTTCAGACATATTTCTGCTCAACTGATAATCATGGGCTGTCATCGGCCGCCATGAACGATCTAATGTACGGAATACATACCACAGTTCTGAACCATGGAATGCCCCTGCTTCATCACCTGGTAGTTTACGATCAAAATAGTATAAATAGACATGATTCCAATGATCTTTGCATACATCCGCAAAATCACGGCAGCCATTTGCAAACATTGAATTACGACCAGATTGGCCAGGCATAACCAGGATATCATTGCCAGTTAAACCAAGCATATATGGAATATCCGGGACATCACCTTTTTCACACGCCTCATCCATCGTTTCTTTCAATACATACCCATCCACCATCGGACGGAACGGCAATTCCCCAAACTCTTCATGCAATGCTGGCAAAATAGCAACCAGATTTTCAGCTGGCAGTAAACGCAGCTGATCAACTGTTTTGACATGACATAATTCTAGAACCTTACGGCCTACTTCATATGCTTGATCTTGGAAATATGTCGGACCATGTCCATGGAAGAAACCACCGCCGCTTTGCATCACTGCCTGTGAGATCAATCCTGTTGTGAGAGGTGATGTGATCAAGGCCTGCACACTCATAGCACCAGCACTTTGTCCCATAACCGTAACTCTTTCAGGATTACCATGGAATGCAACAATATTGCGATGCACCCATTTTAGTGCTTCAATCTGGTCCATTAGACCATAATTACCTGTACTGCCATGCGGATTCTCTTTCGCCAAAAAAGGATCAGCCATAAAACCAAATACACCAACTCGGTAATTTACACTGACAAAGACAATACCTGCACGTGCAAAAGCTGTACCATCCATTTCTTTTTCAAATGACGCACCACGTTCAAAAGATCCGCCATGGAACCAAACTGCTACAGGATGATTTTCACCATCTATCGGAGCCCACACATTCAAATGCAGGCAGTCTTCATCCATCTTCAGCTTTTCACTATCAAGACCATCATAGAACTCTTTACCAGAAAAACCTTCTCTAGGATCTTTCTGCGGACACATGCTTCCAAAGGACAAAGCATCTTTTACACCCATCCAAGCTTTTCGTGAAGCAGGAGCAGCAAACCGCATACTGCCTACTGGTGCTTCCGCATATGGGATCCCTCTAAAGATCATGATTTCCCCAGCTTTTTCACCGCGGAGTTCACCTTCTTTTGTCTTAACTTTAATTGTTTCCATCGTTTAATCCCTGCTTTCTATCACAAGGACAGTGCCTTCCTGCACATGCAGGACTGCTTCATTCCCCGTCCATTCATTTGAGACAGTATATAGATCCAACGGTGTCAACCGGCGATCCGTCAAACCATAATACAACCCTTCCAACGTGATCACTGCATCTTTCAAAGTAAAGAAAGATACATACGACATATCTTCTTTTTTCAAGACATGATCACCCTTCGTCACTGCAAACACTTTGTTATTTTGATCCAACAGCGTGATCATACCAGGATATTGGTAAACGATACGCAGATTGACAAGTGTATGATCTGCTCTACCCCCTAATGCACCAACTATATATAGATGTTTATAACCACGGGCAATCGCTGTTTTGATCGCATGTTCAGAATCGGAATCATCTTTTACTGGATTCAAGATAACTGTTTCATCAGAAGAAGATTTGATTAGAGCCAGTTCTTCTTCTGATACAGAATCAAAGTCGCCTACTGCAAACTTCATATGTTTACCCTTTTGAGCAAGAATCAATGCCCCTTTATCTACACCGATCAGATCCGCATCGATCGCAGGCAGAGATCCCGCCAAGTTTAATGCAATCAAAGCTGTTTCTTTCATAACAAAGACTTCACTGCCTCATGAATATCATTCTTAAAAACATACGAGCCGGCAACCATGACATCAACACCAGCTTCTTTGCAAAGATGGCCTGTCTCAGCATTGATACCGCCATCCACTTCAACTTCGGCTTCCGGATGCACACGATCCAGATTTTCACGCAGCCAAGTGATCTTTTCCAATGCACACGGCATGAACTTCTGACCACCAAAACCAGGTTCTACGGACATGACCAAGAACAGGTCAAAATCAGCCAAAAATGGTTCCAAAACCTCCACATCTGTACCAGGTTTTACAGAAATACCAGCCTTGCATCCACGCTCATGGATATGTGCAGCTAAGGCTTTTATATCTTCTTCACATGTGATTGCTTCATAGTGGAAGGTAACGATATCTGCTCCTGCATCCATAAATACATCCGCAAAAAACTTTGGATCAGACACCATCAGATGTACATCTTTCACAAGATCAGATACCTTGCAAAAAGCCTTCAAGATATCTGGCCCAAATGTCAGATTCGGCACAAAATGTCCATCCATGACATCAAAGTGAATATAAGCAGCTTGGGAAGTATTCATCTCCTCGACCTGCTGATTAAACTTACTGTAATCAAGAGATAATACAGACGGTGCAATTTTCATATTAAAATTTCTCCCTTCTCATTTGGATCATTTTCAAAACATCTAGGTAATTACGATAGCGTCGTTCTGGAATACGTTTTGCTTCTACCGCTTCTTTCACAACACAACCCGGTTCATTTTGGTGAACGCAATCATTAAACTTGCATTGCCCTAAGTAAGGTCTAAAATCCATAACACATCCTGCAAGTTCTTCTTTTTTGATCTTACTGAAATCCAAAGAAGAAAATCCTGGTGTATCTGCTACTAGGCCACCTGCCACTTTATGTAATTCATTGTGGCGTGTTGTATGTTTACCACGTCCCAAAGCCTTGGATATCTCCTGTGTTGCTAAATGAAACGTCGGCTCTAATTCATTTAAGAGACTGCTCTTACCAGCACCAGACTGTCCCGTTAAGACAGAGATCTTACCAGCAAGTACTTCTTCAAGTGCCTCTGTCGCCATACCTCTACCAGCACGGATCACCCTCATTGGACCTTTCTCATATTCCTGGATCATTTCTTCTACATCACCAGGAATACCAAGGTCACACTTGGTTACGACTAATACTGGTTCGATCCCAGCATAGCATATCAAAAACGAAATACGATCGATCAAAACCGGTGAAAAATCAGGGTCTTTGATCGACATTACGATCAATGCCTGATCTACATTTGCACAGGCAGGTCGGATCAAAAAAGTCTTGCGCGGCAGCAGTTTCTGAACGATCCACTGTCCGCTGCTTTCCATACATTCCACCAAATCTCCTGCTACAGGAGTCTTCTGTAAACGGATCTTACCTGTCAAATAAGCTTTTACGATCTCACCAGACTCCAATAGGAGCGTATATTCTTTGGATACGATCTTTATGATTCTAGCTTGTACCATGAACACTCCTTAATAGTAGTAAAGTACAACATAGTTATCTGACAGCTGCGTAAATGCATTACCGATAGCTGGATCACTACGTACAACAACACCATATTGCAAGTTTGCTCTTTCTTCCGCAGACATTGTACTTGTGTCGATATTAGATACAGTTACCTGTACACCCATTGATTCTAAACGTGAAACTGCTTCATTGATCGGCATATTCTCAATATCTGACGGAATCGTGATCGAAGCATATTCTTCATAAACAAGATGCAGTACAGCTGAAGCAGATGGACTGAACAGATCACCAGCCTTCAATCCTTCTTGACGGATGACCGTACCCGGCTCCTGTCCACTTCCACTTTCTGTTTCTACATCTAACGTTACCATTGGAAACTGCTTCATCGTTTCCTCTGCTTCTTGAATATTCATACCCGTAAGATCCGGCACCTTGATACCAATACCGCTGGATACTGTAACTTTTACTGCTGAACCTTGTACGACCGAAGTACCTATATCTGGAGAGACCGCAATAATAATTCCCTTATCTGTGTCCTCAGTCATCATATATTCAACATTATCTGTATCTAATACAAGTGAAGAATCGGCACATACATTTGTAGCATCTTGAATCGTATGCCCGATCAAATCAGGAACACTCACTTCCTGCGGCTTTTTATCAAAAATGCCTAAAGACCCTAAGCTGAGAGCACCAACAATCAAAGCAAGTACTACCAATAAAGCAATCAACATTTTTGTCAAACCATTCATCTTATGCTTCTGCTTTACCGTTTTCTTCTTTTTCTTAGGTCTTGTTTCCTCTTCTTCCTCATCATCCTCGTCATCATCTAGATCAACTGGTTTACCATCACTGAATGACATTTCATAAGAAGGTTTTGCTTCTTTGAACTTACGTGATGTGATACGCGGCTCATTCAACCGCTCTGGTAGAAGACATGTTTCTAGATCTGCCAGCATTTCACCGGCTGAGCGATAGCGATCTTCAGGGTTTTTAGCTGCTGCCTTCAAAACGATATTCTCGATCGACTGCGGTACCATTGGATTAATCGCACGTAAGGAAGGTAAAGGATCACGCATATGCATTAAGGCAATCTGAACAGCCTGTTCTGCCTTAAACGGTACATCACCTGCAAATAATTCAAACATGACGATACCTAATGCATATACATCTGACTGCACGCTAGCTGGAATACCTCTAGCCAATTCTGGTGCTAGGTAATGTACTGAACCCATGACGTTATTTGCTTGTGTCAACTGCATGCTGCCCTTGGCTGTTGCAATACCGAAGTCCAAGATCTTGATGGATCCATCTGACTTTACAATCACATTCTGCGGCTTGATATCACGATGGATAATACCTCTGCTGTGTGCTTCGGCAATAGCAGAAACAAGTTGTTTCATGATATCGATGCCTTCTTCATTCATTAAAGGACCCCGTTCACGAATAATCTGCTTCAGTGTCTTACCAGGTACATATTCCATAACGATGTAATGATGTCCTTTGTAATCACCAACATCATATACTTCTACGATGTTTGGATGTGCCAAGGCTGTAGCCGCTTGCGCTTCTCTTTCAAAACGCAGAATAGAAACAGCATCCCCAGATAGATCGGCACGCAGTATCTTTACTGCAACATGACGATTCAAGATCGTATCGATCGCCAAGAAAACATCTGCCATGCCACCTTGACCGATATGTTGAATCACTTCATAACGATTTGCAATCATATTCTTGGTGCTCATTTCAGATCACCTTCTTCCAGATCGATCAAGATCACTGTGACATTATCATATCCACCTGCATCTAAACTAGCTTTCACAAGCTTTCTAGCCCGCAGTGCTGGATCAACATCCTGATTCAATACAATAGAACGGATCTTCTTCTCATCCACATAAGAATGCAGACCATCCGAGCAGATCAGGATACCATCCATATGTTCCATATGCGTATCGATATCACATCTCACACTCTCCCAAACGCCTACTGCATTCGTCAACACATTCTTACGCGGAAAAGTCTTCGCTGTTTCTGGTGTTAGCTCACCATGCATGATCATGTCATTGACCAAAGTGTGATCCATCGTCAATTGCTTAAAATCACCATTATGCTGGAAAGAATAGGCACGAGAATCACCAACATTCACCACAAAACGGCCGACTCGTGTCAACATCACACCGCACAATGTCGTTCCCATTCCTTTTAATTCAGCCTTCTTCTGCCCTGTTTCATTGATCTGCCGATTTACTTCCTTAATGCACTGCCGCACCCATGTCTTTACATCAGCAGCATTGCGAAAACCGCGGTTCTCGGAAAAAGCAACGGAAAAATAATTCACTGCCATACGACTGGCAACATCACCACCGAGATTACCGCCGATTCCATCACAGACAAGTGCAAAAACATCGCCCACACCATTACATGCGATCACATAACTATCTTGATTTGTCTTGCGTATCTTGCCCTTATCGGTCATCCCGTAATACTTCATTCAGATTCCTTTTCCCTCTCATGCTTTGCGCGCAACTGACCACAGGCTGCATCGATATCTTCACCATGTCTTTGACGCAATGTTGCTTTCACACCATGCTTCATCAAAACATCATAAAAATGAAGAGCAGTCTTTGGATCTGTCGACTTATACCCATTCTCATCTACCTGGTTGTATGGAATCAAATTCACATACGCATTCATGCCACGAATACGGTCAGCAAGCTCAATGGCATGTTCATCCGCATCATTAACACCATGCAGCAAGATATATTCAAATGTTAAACGACGATGATTTCCTTCACTATAATGACGCAGTGCCTTCATCAACTCATCCATCGGATATGCCTTATCTACCGGCATCAGTTTTCTTCTCATCTCATCATTGCAAGCATGCAAAGAGATCGCCAGATTGTATTGCAAATGCTGTTGTGCAAAGTCATAGATGCGCGGCACGATACCACATGTACTAATTGTGATATGACGTGCCCCAATAGCTAGACCATGGTCACTGTTGATGATACGACAGTAATTCATCACATTATCATAGTTATCAAAAGGTTCACCCGTACCCATAATAACGATATTGTCGACACGCTTGCCATATTCATCCAAGATCTTTTGGACATACATCACTTCGCCAACCATCTCACCAGCTGTAAGGTCTCTTTGTTTCTTCAAAAGACCACTGGCACAGAATGAACAGCCCATATTGCAGCCGATCTGAGAAGAGACACAAAGACTCTCACCATATGCAAAATGCATTAAAACAGATTCCACGCTGGAACCATCCTGCATCTCAAAGAGGAACTTCATCGTACCGTCTTTCGCCACTTGTCTTGTAATCTCCTTCAACGGCATAATGACATAACGTTCCTTCAACTGCGCAATAAAAGCAGCAGGTAAATCACTCATTTCATCAAATGAGACAGCTCTTTTCCGATAGAGCCATGTAAAAAGCTGCTTGGCCCTATACGGTTTCTGGCCAAACTCAGCTGCAACTTCTTCTAGTTGTTTCAAATCATAATCATAAATAGTCTGCATACCCTTTTATCATATCACGGAAAACGCTATGTTTTTCGTCAATCTCTGTCTCCTTTCTTTACCAGTACTGCCGCATAAAAGCCATCGCCGCCATCTTCATATGGAAACCATGTTCTTTCAAATTGCATTTCAAACTCTGGATGTCTCTTTAGAAAACCTGCAACCTGCCCTTCATTCTCTTTGCGATTCAATGTACATGTACTGTATACCAACCGACCATTCTCCTTTAGATATGGTGCATTAGCTTCTAAGATCGCATATTGAACTGCTGTGATTGCATCAAGATCTTCTGGTTTTGTATGCCAGCGGATCTCTGGTTTATGTGAAAGATCACCAAGACCAGAACATGGTACATCCAACAAGATACGATCAAAACTCTCTGGGGCAAAAGCACCTGCCTTAGAAGCATCATTTGTTTTAGTATGAACGATCGTTACCCCAGTTCTATCCATCAATTCTCCGATCAAACCACAACGTGCTTCATAGAGATCACATGCTGTGATGTCTCCTTGGTTTTCCATCATCATGGCGATCTGCTGTGTCTTGGTACCAGGTGCAGCACATGCATCTAATACTCTCATACCAGGTTCAGCCTGCAGCAATGGGGCAACATAAGCAGAGTGGATATCTTGGATCAATACTTTTCCATCTTGGAAGAGCTGGGTATTCTGCAATGGTCCGCTTGGTAAGAACGAAACGTCATTGACGAATGTATACTGTTTCTCTAATTCCTGTTTTGTACATAACAATGTATTTATGCGCCCATATACAAGTGGTGCTTGTTGATCAGCTGCCAAGATCTTACGCATTGTTTCTTCACCATAGTGTGCCTTCCACAAGCCGACAAGCCAAGCAGGATGACTGTATTGCACAGAAAGATCCATACTCTCAACAAGGCCAGCATCTTTCACTTTATGTAAAAGAGCATTTATAAAACCTCTTTCATGAGGATCTGCTAGTTGCCCTGCCGCATGCAGAACAGCATAATCCGGCACTTTATCCATGAAGAACAATTGATATATGCTCATATCCAAGATCAATGCTGTCTTCCGCTTCACGCGCTTAGCTTGTGCATATGGACGCCATTGTGCTTCCAGCAATGTATAATTGCGGATCGTTCCATAAATCAATTCACTAGCAAAGGGACGATTAACAGCTGCCAGTGGCATATTGTGACGCATGATTAAAGCAGCATACCCATGATCCACAAACACTCTCTGCAATACATGCAGAGCATAACTTCTCACATCTTCCATCAGTGATCCAACGTCATAGGTTCAACATCAATCCGAATCATATTGACACGATTCTGATCATCCGATGCAAACAAACGACGAATCTCCTTTCTCATTACATCCAAGTCTTTCCCCTTCAAGATGACCCGGTATCGGTATAGATCCCGCAGCTTTGCCAAGGCTGTCACACCGATCGTCTTAAAATCTCCATGCAGTCCCTGCTGCAACCATTGTGCAGCATCAAATGCTTTCTTTTCAACCCGATCCTGTACCACTAATGCGATCATATATGTATATGGCGGATACTGTCCTCTATACCGGAATTCCATCTCCATTTTAAAAAACGTTTGATAATCCTGCATAGTCGCACATTGTATTGCATAGTGATTAGGATCGAATACTTGATATACGACCTCACCCGGTCTTTCCGCCCGGCCGCTTCTACCAGCAGCCTGCATCAACAGATCAAATGTCATCTCACAACTACGGAAGTCACTATGTTCCAAGCCTCGATCGGCACCTATGACACCAACTAAAGTAACATCTGGAAAGTCCAGCCCTTTTGCGATCATCTGTGTTCCCAACAAGACCTGTGCTTCCCCATCGGCAAATTTCTTCAAGATGGAATCATGACTATTTTTACGTGTTGTTGTATCAGCATCCATACGTAATACAGAAATACCAGGAAATTGATCTTTCACTTCCTGTTCCAAACGCTCTGTACCAAACCCATATGTCATGAAACCGGCCTTAGATCCGCAGGATGGACACACTTTCGGCACAGCTATCTCTGTACCGCAGAAATGACACTTTAAGCGTCCAATGGAACGATGATAACTCATTGCCAATTCACAATGCGGACACATCACTGCTTCATCGCAATCCCGACACCTCAACAAAGTACTATATCCTCTTCGATTCAATAATAAAATAACTTTCTCATGTGCTTTGAATCTTTCTTCCATCTTCTGCAATAAAACAGAAGATAGTACAGTATTGCCTTGTGCCAATTCATCCTTCATTGACACAACATCTACTTTAGGTAATGTACGATTGACTCTATCTGTCATCTCTACTAGATCATATACACCTTTCAAAGCTCTTGCATATGAGTCTAAAGAAGGGGTTGCAGATCCTAGGATCAATTTACATTGATGTTTCTTGGCACGATAGATCGCAATATCACGACAATGATATGATGGCTGCTTGTCCTGCTTATAACTTGTATCATGTTCCTCATCCATCACGATCAAACCTAGTTTTGAGAAAGGGAGAAAGACCGCACTACGTGTCCCTACCACGATCCGGGCCCTGCCATCATTTACCTTTTGATACTGTTCATATTTCTCCTGCTCATTCAAACCACTATGATAGATCGCTAATTCCTCACCAAAACGAGCAGAAACACGTTCGATCATCTGCGGTGTCAAAGAGATCTCCGGTACCAAGATCAAAACCTGCTGTCCTTTTTGCAAAGCTGAAGCTGCAAGCTGCAGATAGATCTCTGTTTTCCCAGACCCTGTCACCCCGCGCAACAAACAAACAGACTTTGTACCATACAAGATCTTTGCCATTGCGGATTGCTGCGAAGGCGTCAACGACAATGGCTCTGTGCGTTCTGGATGCACTGTCGATCCTGCTTCTTTTTCTTTCTCAAAGAGTATAACAGCACCAAGATCTACTAATTTCTTTGCATATGCCGGATAATTTTTTCGCAATTCACTGTACCGCACACAAGTATGTTTCACGACATACATATATGCCTCTAACTGTTTTGGAGTCAGTGAAACTTGTTTCTCACCTGGTCTTACCCACTTCTCCATCACTGCTTTCTTAGCACGAGAAGATGGTCTAATTTTCGGCGGCAGAATGCATTGAAAGCAGGATATCATCGTTGAAAGTGTGTCTTCATGCATCTTTACTGCAAGATCATGTAATTCTTCATTGATGAAAGATACAGGATCTATAACCTCTTGTACAAACTTCAAGTTAGCTTGCAAATCATGTGCAATCTCATCAGCAGAACGTTCATCCTGCTTAACAGTCTCCACAAAGCCGATCACTGCCCGATGATTAAAATCCACTAAAACACGACAACCTGGCTGTACTTCTTGTTCACAAAGATATGTAAATGTACGATCCAAAGAACGTACAGGATGTTCGATCCAGCATTCTAGAATATACATGACTCTCACCTCAGTATTCCTATTTTACCAAAGTTTACCGTAAAATCTTTTTCTTTCCCAAATGATCTCACGATCTAATAGATTTATATGTCAAAATTGATTCTTCATCCTCCATCCTCATCTGCTAGTTCCTCCTCTATCTTCCAGACTACTGCCATATACTCGTAAAAAAACAGCACCCTGCTGCGTTCCCAATAATTAATGCATTGCTAAATACATATTTACCTTCTTGTATTTTCACTGATTTTGCAGATTTCTCTTACACAAACAATTTATATAACATGGTATACAAAATACCCTTTCTTATTCCTCAACTGCAAATATTGTGTTTTAGAAATTTGATATTGAGCAATTTACAAAGCATACCTTTTCTGCATATATCTCCAGTTATCAATCATCTTGTTTATGGATATAATGGAAATAAGAGAAATATGATTGAAGGAGGAAATATGAGAACGAAGAAACCTTATACACTTGGATTTATCGGCTGTGGTCACATGGGAATGGCAATTGCCCGTGGTTGTGTACAGCATGAATACTTGGAACGTTGGAAAGTACTTGTATATGACCATCATGAAGAGACAATGAAAACAGCAAAGGGAGAACGATTTGGACTAGCTGAGAATGAATTGGATGTTGTTAATAATGCCCATATCGTCCTTTTAGCCGTCAATCCCAGTCAGGCAGATGGTGTTCTGCATTTGATCAAGGATAGTCATCCTGAGTGTGTCTTGTCAGTAGTAGCAGGGCTCTCCATACAGCATATGCAGGAAGTACTTGGTAAGGATATACCTATCATCCGTGCTATGCCGAATACACCATTGCAAATCGGACAAGGTGCTACTGCACTTTGTAAGAGTGATTCCTGTCCAGCAGATGAATACGACTTTGTCTTCCAGATGTTTGCGGATATGGGAGTTGCGCGTACGATTCCAGAAAAACAGATGAATGATATCGTAGCAGTACATGGTTCTGTTCCTGCTTATCTCTATTACTTTATTGAATGTATCTTGGAAGATGCAGTGGCACGTGGAATTGATGTAGATAGTGCTAGAGATCTACTTGTACAAACAGTGATCGGTTCTGGTGCTTTGTTGCAAAAGAATGCTAATAAAGAGATTGAAACATTCGTCAATGAAGTAGCATCTAAGGGTGGTACTACGATTGAAGCTATCAATGAATTAAAGCGTCAGGACTTAAAGAAAGTCATTCACGAAGCAAACGAAAAGTGCATTAAACGTGCGGAAGAATTATCCTTGTAATAAGAAAAGAAGGTTGAAATATAGTAAACCTTCTTTTTTGATATGCATCGGCCAAAGTAAAAGAGAGAAGAATAACTTCCCTCTTTTTGCAAAATAAAGTTTTGATGTAAAAAATGATTAATCGGCTAATCTACAATCGTGTGGTTGCAGATTAGCTATTTTTGTGAATGAAC
>CAUWCC010000037.1:0-17044 GCA_963556805.1 uncultured Bulleidia sp.
TTTATATAAAGCTTATCGAGCACTTTTTACTTTTTTAACTGTCAAACTTGGGTTATTATAGTAACAGAGAGAGATGTTGTTGTAAATAATAAATTTTGGAAAAGACCAAATACTGCCCATATGCATGCATAATTTGTACGGATTGGAAATTGATGCTCTTTGTATGTAGAAAAACTTATAAACTAGGTGTATTGTAAAAAACATATGAAGAAGACATATGTTGTAATGGTGATTGCTTTTTATGCAATTGGATTTCTGTGTGCTACATTTTGGGATCTTCCCATAGAGCAATGGATGACAGCACATGATCCTACATGGTGGTCAGAAACTGCTGCCCGAATTGGACCTCTGCCATTTTCCCTAACGATTGCTTTCTGTGCTGCAGGCTTGGCGCAGTATCAGACAAAGCTGCATGGACTTGCTGTTTTTCTTACAGCTGCATTTACGCAATTTGCAGCATGGTCCCTTTGGCGGCCGGAATCATTTTTGATGTTGACGATATCATGTTTGACAGGTGCTTTACTATGGTATGTATTGTACAAAGTAGCACAGAAACTCTCTTTGACAAAACGTACAGGCAAGATCTTGCTTGGCGGTATCTTAACTGCTTGTTTGACACTGTTTTTATCCGAAGTGATCAAATGCAGCTGGGGCAGACCTAGATATATATTTTTAGATGAATTAGGTGTTTCTTTTCGGCCATGGTATCAGCCACATGGTTTTGTGTTGTTTGATGATCGCTGGAAGAGTTTTCCCAGCGGTCATACGATCGCTGCTTCTCTTACTTTCTACTGGGTATATTTAGCAGAGTTGTATCCATGTCTTGCTAAGCAGAAGAAGATGATCATGTTTGCTTCAAGTGCATTTGTTATCTTTGTGGCCGCAGGTCGTGTATTTGCAGGACGTCATTTCCTCTCTGATGTGTTGATGGGAATGGGAGTTGGTGCAGTTGTTGCATTGCTTGTGATGAAATACTTGGTTGGACATACACAAACGGAAGATAGCAAATTGCAATGTGATGAGAAAGGACTAAAATCTGAATTATGAAAAATATGCTACAGAAATGGCTTGCTAAGTATGTACAGTTTATGCAAGGTAGATACGGAATGTATGGACAGGATAGTTTATCCTCATTTCTTTTGATCACGGCATTAGTATTGGATCTGATCGGTGTATTATCACATCATATCTTCGTAGTATGGATCAGTTTAGGATTATTGATCTGGATGATATGTCGAATGTATTCCAAGAATATTGTAAAAAGATCGATGGAAAATGCGAAGTTTAGAGATATGACAGCTGGTATCCGGCATTGTTGGCAGGCAGCACAGAAAAATCGTACTGACCAAACCTATAAATATTTTGTTTGTCCTAAGTGCGGACAGACTGTTAGAGTGCCTCGTGGCCGCGGGCAGATCGAGATCACATGTCCAAAATGTGGAAAGACATTTACGCGAAAGAGCTGATGTCTTTCTTTTTCTTTGGTTTGGGGGTATCTTTAGAGTACAGAAAGAAGGTTCTAACTTATGAATATGATCAAACCTGAAACTTTAGATGTTCTTCGTAAAGGGTATCTTGCAAATGATAAAGCAAGAGTCGTAAAGAATGCTTTAACAAATAACGATATCACAACGATTAGTCGTGATTTCACAGCGGTATGTAATAACCCGAATGTGTTCTCTATTGATCTTAAGACGATGACGGCTGTTAACCAGAAACAGTCCGGGCGTTGCTGGATCTTCTCAGCAATGAATGTTCTGCGTGAACGTATTGCGGAGAAATACAACATTAAGGAGTTTGAGCTATCACAAAATTATATCGCTTTCTATGACAAATTAGAAAAAGCAAATTGGTTCATGGAATGTGTATTGAGTGAAAAGGATGCAGATCTCTCTAGTCCAGAGATGCGTTATCTTTTGGATAATGTTGTCTGTGACGGTGGTCAGTGGAATATGCTTGTTTCGATCGTAGAGAAGTATGGTATTTGCCCAAAGAGTGCTATGCCGGAAACATATCAGTCTTCTCATACAAATGGTATGAACCGTATTTTGAATCAGAGACTCCGCAAGTTTGCGTGTGATGTTCGTCATATGCCGGAAGAAGAAATTCCTACATACAAGGAAAAGACAACGGTAGAGATCTATGGTCTTTTGGTAAGCTGCTTTGGTATGCCGCCGCAGTCTTTTACATTCGAATACAAAGATAAAGATGATGTTCATCATGCAGAATATGATGTAAAGCCTTTGGATTTCTACCATACATATCTTGGTGAAGATCTGACTGCTTATGTAGATATCATCAATGGTCCGACAAAGGATAAGCCGTTCTATACGCGTTACAGTGTCAAGTATCTTGGTAATGTTGTAGGCGGAGAAGAGATCTCTATGTTGAATCTGCCGATGGATGAATTCAAGAATGCGATCTTGGCACAGCTACAGGATGGTCGTCCAGTTTGGTTTGGCTGTGACTGTGGTGCGGATGCAGATCGTCAAAATGGTTTGTGGGATGATAAGGCATTCTGCTATGGTGATACATTTGATATGGATCTTTCTATGACAAAGGAAGAGATGCTTGATTACAGACAGTCTGCTATGAACCATGCTATGGTCTTGACAGGTGTCAATTTAGTAGATGGCAAGCCGACAAGATGGAAGATCGAGAATTCTTGGGGAACAGATACAGCTGATAAAGGTTATTTCACATGCAGTGATACATGGTTTGATAAATATATGTATTCTGCTGCTGTAGATAGAAAGTATCTGAGTGAAAAGGCAAGAGAAGCATTGCACACAGATGCTGTAGAACTTGCACCATGGGATCCATTTGGAACATTGGCTGACTAAAGTAGAGAAGTTTGCACATACATGTGTGCAGACTTTTTTTATTGTGGGCGTGTGATACAATGAAACAAGAATATGGAGAAATAACAAACAATGAAGATTGGTATGATATCTCTTGGCTGTGCCAAGAATCTTGTAGATACAGAAAATGTGCTTGGACTGCTTCGTTTTTCGGGGCAGGAACTTACAACATCATATGAGGAAGCGGAAGCTATCATCATTAATACTTGCGGTTTTATCGAAAGTGCAAAGAGTGAGGCTATTGAGACAATATTAGAAACAGCAGATCTGAAAAAGAAGGGTCTGAAGAAGCTGATTGTCATGGGGTGCTTATCACAACGTTATAAGAAAGATCTGGAAGAAGAAATGCCGGAAGTAGATCGTTTTATTGCTATTGATGAATACTCACAAATGGGAGCAATCTTATCTGATGTACTCGGTGTCAAGA
The DNA here is from genome assembly GCA_963556805.1 of uncultured Bulleidia sp. Taxonomy (GTDB): domain Bacteria; phylum Bacillota_I; class Bacilli_A; order Erysipelotrichales; family Erysipelotrichaceae; genus Bulleidia. Next base: position 3,289 of record CAUWCC010000037.1, read on the forward strand.
TCTCCAACCAATATGGACTTGTGCCACGTGTGTTGTCTGGTAAGCCTTGGATGGCATACTTGCAGATCAGTGATGGTTGTGATAATCGCTGCAGCTTTTGTGCCATTCCTTTGATCCGTGGCAGATTGCATAGTAGAGAAGAAGCAGAAGTCATAGCAGAAGCCAAGAAATTGGCGGCAGATGGGGTAAAGGAGATCACGCTTGTCGCACAAGACTGTTCTCGCTATGGTTTTGAAAAAGATCATAAAGCCCATCTTTCCCATTTATTGCAAGAATTAGATAAGATCGAAGGCATTCACTGGATCCGTATGCTGTATTTGTATCCGGATGAAGTAGATGAAGAACTGATTGAGACGATTGCTGCTTCTAAACATGTCGTGCCATACTTTGATATTCCTTCACAGAGCGGTTCCAATCGCATCTTAAAAGCAATGCGTAGAAGAACAACAAGAGAGAAGATCATCGGCCTTTGCAAGTTGATCCGTACTAAGATGCCTCGTGCTATCCTTCGTACGACCTTGATCGCCGGTTTCCCTGGTGAAACAGAAGAAGACTTTCAGGATACATTAGCTATGATCCAAGAGATCGAGTTTGACCGACTCGGGGTATTTACATTTTCACCAGAAGAAGGAACTGCTGCCTTTGATATGGAAGATGATGTAAGTGAAGAAGAAAAGCAGGCACGTAAAGATAAGATCTTAGCAGTGCAGCAAGAACTCGGTATGAGAAGATTATCTGAGCGTATTGGTAGAGAAGCAGAAGTTATGGTCGAAAGACAAGATCCTTTGACCATGATGTATATTGGTAGAAGCAGTGAATTTGCACCAGATAATGTCGATGGATGTGTACGTTTCCATTCGGATCGTGAATATAGACCAGGAGATTTTACAATGGTTCGCTATACAAAGATGAGTGGTCAAAACTTAATAGGTGAAGAAATATAAGGAGGATGGATTCATGAAGACCTATATTGGTATTGATCTTGGCGGTACAAACGTCAGGGTCGCAAAAGTAACAGAAGACGGCGAAGTTATCGCACAGGTAAAAGGACCTTCCTATGGACAGGAAGGTCCAGCTAAAGTCATGGGAAATTTGAAAGAAATGGTACGTGAGATCCCAGGCTGGAATGAGTGTGCTGGTATTGGTGTAGGTGTGCCTGGACCTGTTGATACAACAGCAGGTACAATGGTACTTTCTACAAACCTTGTTGGCTTTGCAGGGTATCCGTTTGCGGCAGAATTGAAGAAAGAATTTGGTATGCCGGCATTCTTAGATAACGATGCCAATGTAGCAGGTCTTGCAGAGGCAATGTGCGGTGCTGGTAAGGGTAAGAGGATCGTATTCTATACAACGATCTCTACTGGTATCGGCGGTGTGCTTGTTGTAGATGGTAAGACTGTTTCTGGTAAACATGGTTTTGGTGGTGAGGTTGCTAATATCATCATCGACCGGGATCGTGAAAAGGTGAATTATCTCAATGTTGGTGCGGTTGAGAATGAAGCAAGCGGAACAGCTGTTACACGTAAAGGCAGAGCTGTATTTGGCGAAGCAGAGATCCCGCATGCAGGTGTTGTTTTTGAAAAGGCAGCCGCTGGGGATGAGAAGGCTGTTAAGATCGTTAAAGAGATGGAAGAAGACCTTGGTCAATTGTTTGCTACAATTGCATGTGTCTGTGATCCTGATGTATTTGTGATCGGCGGCGGTATGATGAAGAGTGCAGATAAGTTCCTGCCGGGTGTTGTGGAGAATTACAAGAAGTTATCTCATGAGACGATCCGTGATACACCATTTGTGATCGCAAATTTGGAAGAACCAGGTGTGATCGGTGCGGCAATGCTGCCAAAGAGTGCTGGTCTTTAAGGGGAATAAGAGTGGGAGAACCACTCTTTTTATCTGTGTGAATGTCTGGATATGCCTGGTTTAGGAAAAGTTATTAAGAAATCATGCTATAATTGCAATGCTATGGAAAACAGAAAAATATTTCACATATCGGATTGTAAAAAATATAAACGCTGCCCGCGTTTATATTGCCTGGACCGTGATGATACGGAAGAAACAACATTCCGTCCCTTTATTCGTATTGATGAAGAAGTGACGGAACTTGCTGCAAAGAAACTTGGTATCAAGAGTTGTTTTAAGGGTGCAAAGGGTGATGATCCTGCCTTGGCAATGGCTGCTATGAAGGATCATGAATGGCTTGTGAAAGCTAGATTTGAATACGATAGACTTCGTGTGAAAGTCCCATTTTTACATCGGACAAAGAAAGGATGGAATTTGTACTTTTTGTACAATGGTCTATATCCACGCGTTGATGATATGCAGTTCTATTGTGACATGGTATGGGTATTGGAAGGCTGTGGTGTAGTTTTAGATAAGATCTATATCATTCACCTCAATGCGGATTATGTGCGAGGAGATGCATTAGATCCTGATCAGTTATTCCTTGTGGGAGATCATTTGTATAATGGTAAAAATAACCCTACATATCCATTACGAGAGACGATCTATAAACGCATGCTTGACCTTCGCCCTTTGATGGATGAAATGGAAAAGTGCCACCTGGAAGATCTGCCTGCTCCTAAACGTACATCCAAGTGTACTGGCAGAATGAAATGCCGTCACTATGATACATGCTTTAAAAAAGAAGCGGAAGGACCAGTAAATTCTATACTGACACTGATTGCATCAAGTGAAAAATATGCAATGAAGGCAGAAGGGATCGAATTCTTACGAGATGCAGATTTTGCTCGTGTAGAAGGTAGCAGACAGCAGTATGCACAGATCATGGCAGATAAGCTGGGTGGGCTCTATGTAGATCAATATGGCCTCAATGCTTGGCTGGATCGTATCCAATATCCAATCTCTTTCTTGGATTTTGAATGGGAGAGATTTGCGATTCCTCCGTATAAAGGAATGAAACCATATGATGTATTACCATTTGAGTATTCCTTACATGTCATGCAGGAAGATGGGACGGTCGAACATCATGTCTTTCTTTCTATTCATGATGATCGTCGTGATATGGCTGATTCTTTGGTAAGACATATTCCTAAAGAAGGTTCTGTTGTAGCTTATAATGCGGACTGTGCAGAACGTGTACGTATTGCAGAATTAGCAGAACAGTTCCCGGAGTATCGCCAAGATCTTCTGCATATGAATGAACGTATGGAAGACTTGGAACTGCCATTTGTAGCAGGTACAGTTTATGATGTACGTATGGTTGGTCAATGGTCATTGAAGAAAATCATGTCATTGATGAATGATGAGAGTTATAGTGATCTCGATATCAACCAAGGTATGGATGCTGTCTTTGAATGGAGACACTTAGACCATGGAGATGATGTAGAGAATGAGAAAGAGATCGTTGAAAATCTAAAGAAGTATTGCAGCATGGATTCTTATGCAATGACAGTTGTATATAAATGGCTGCTTAAGATTGCCGGAAGGAATTGATTCCGGCTTTTTTTATACAAATTTTGAAAATTGTGTGAAACCGCTAACATTTATCTTTTAAAGAATAGATTTCGATGTATAATAAAAATACAAACAAAGAGATAAGAAAAAATCATACATAGAAAACAACGCCGCAAGGTCAGATAGACAGGAGGTGTTCTATATGCGGTTCGAAATTATTGGTAAGAATATTACAGTTACAGATGCGATGAAGGAAAAGATCGAGTCCAAGCTTGCTGTTTTGGATAAATACTTGATCATTGATCCGAACACGATCGTAAGAGTTGTTGCGAGAGTGTATCCAAAGTCTCAGAAGGTGGAAGTTACGATTCCTACAAAGGTCGGTTTGCTTCGTACAGAAGTTGTCAATGATGATTTCTATGCAGCAGTAGATCTTGCAATCGATAAGCTTGAAGGTCAGATTCGTAAGCAGAAGACAAGATTATCTAGAAGACATCGTGAGAATCTGGCAGAATCTTTCATTACAGAAGAACTGGAAGATGAAAATAATGCAGAGATCCCTGTTCGTACAAAGACGGTAACAGCAGATGTAATGGATCTGGATGAAGCTGTTATGCAAATGGAATTGTCTAACCACGATTTCTACATCTATACAGATGATGACTCTGGAAAGGTATCGGTTGTATATCGTCGTAATGATGGTAATTATGGTTTGATCGAAGTGGACAACGCTTGATGAAGTATAATAAAAGGCTCGTTGATGAGCCTTTTTCATTTGTGTTAAAAGATCATAGCTGCAAGATATATGATTCCCATAGCTAACATACCAGGTATCAATGAACGTGATTGATTGTATAAATAACTCATGATAGCGATCAACATGACATTATAGAAATAAGTACGCAGCCAAACAGTGATCGAAAATGGGATGAATAATACTAGATAGACAAAACCAAACAAGAAACTTGTCAGTAAGATGATCTGCAGTTCATTTCCTGGTGCTTCAAAGCGATCTGTCAGACACTTATATACAAGACCTAGTGTAAGTGACTGCATGAAACTGAAACCGATCCACATGCCGAAGCGTGCATATCCAAAAGCAGTAAGAGAATCAGGATCAGCGATCACGACCGATCCATGTAGAAATCTTACATTGATCAGATATAACATACCGATCAGCAAGGTACCTACAACAGTATAAAGAAGCGTATCACTCATATTCCTTTTAGAACGATTATAATGAATGGCAAACAAATTCCAATCATACGCACATAAAATACTGCCGAAGATATTGAATGCTGCCATTGCTGTAATACACCATTGATTGATATAACGATCAGCAGCAGCGATCGAAACAGGTATTGCTATAAATAGAAGAAGTGAAATGATGATCCTCTTAGTTGATAAGGATGAATATGTTTTCAAGGTCATAAAATGGTCATTATCCTGCCTTTCTGTTTTGCTAACTACAGTATACATAGTATCACATAGGAGGTTCTGATAATTATGGCACAATATACATTTCGTTGGCAAAAGCATAGATGAAATGCAAGAAATGTTCTGCTCTTGCGAGGAAACATACTACACTTTGTGTATAAGGAGAATGAAAAGGAGGGAGGAATTATGTTATCGTACGAGGAGCAGGTGGAGATGGTTGAGTACATTGCTAAAGCATATCGACGTGCATTGCGAAGGATGGACATTTCCCGTATCGTGGGGGAAGGGAATGAAGATCTAGATTCGGATAAGAAGTATGTATATGTTATTGATCGAACAATCGAGGACTGCTCACCAGATACAAGACATGTGATTGTGAATGAGTTTTTGCACAAAAGTAATCCGCAATGGTATAGGGGATATTTCTCAAAAAGTAGATTTTACAAGGTGAAACGCGATGCCGTTGCCGAGTTTCTGCATTGCCTAAGCGTATAAACGATGTTAAAATTCAATTATGAAATGTCCAGTGAATTATTTGTCATGCATTAGAGAACTTGCTGAAGAGTATGATCACAATATGTTGATCGTCGATCGTGAGACTACTTTTGATGAGCTTGGTATGGATTCGTATGAGGTTGTGGATTTTTTGATGAAAGTCGAAGAGAGATTTGATATTGTGTTTGATGATGATACCATGTTTAGAATCCACAGTGTTGATGATTTACTGGATATCATCAGTGAAAGCTGTAAGGAGGAAATATCAAATGCTTAAAGGTATTGCTGCTTCACAAGGTATTGCTGTTGCAAAAGTTTATAAGCTTGTAACACCGGTACTCGACATTCAAAGAAAGGATGCGGAGCCGGCTGAGGAATTGAAGAAGCTGGATGCTGCTTTTGCGAAGACTGTTGCAGACATCGAGAAGATCAAAGAAGTTGCTTCTAAGAGCTTGAAGGCAGATGAGCTTGCTATTTTTGATGCTCATTTGATGATGGCGAATGATCCTGAATTCCGTTCTATGATCGAGAATGAGATCAATGACAATAAGGTAAATGCAGAATTTGCTGCAGATACTGTTTCTAAGATGATGGTATCTATGTTCGAATCCATGGATGATGAATACATGAGAGGCAGAGCTGCAGATATCAAGGACGTTTCTTTCCGTCTGTTGTGCAATTTGACAGGTAATGAAATTCCTAATCTTGCAACATTGGATGAGCCGGTTGTTATCGTAGCTAAGGATTTGACTCCTTCTGATACAGGTTCCTTGAACAAGGATTTTGCAAAGGGATTTGCTACAGAAATCGGTGGCCGTACAAGTCATAGTGCTATTATGGCTCGTTCTTTGGAGATTCCGGCTGTTGTAGGCGTAAATGGTATTCTTGAGACTGCACAGGCAGGTGATAGAGTTATTCTTGATGCTATCAATGGTGAAGTGATCCTGAATCCTACAGATGAGCAGATCGCTGATTATGAGAAGAAGGCTGAAGAGTTTGCTGCTGAGAAGGAAGCTTTGAAGGCTATGAAGGATCAGCCATCTGTTTCTACAGATGGTCATAAGGTATTGCTCGTTGGTAATATCGGTTCTCCAGCTGATGTTGAGGGTGTTCTCAACAATGGTGGTGAAGGTGTTGGTTTGTTCCGTACAGAGTTCCTTTACATGAAGAGTGAGGATGATTTCCCGAATGAAGAGACACAGTTCGCTGCTTATAAGCAGGTATTGGAAGGTATGGGTGGAAGACCTGTTGTCATCCGTACATTGGATATCGGCGGTGATAAGAAGCTGAACTACTATACGTTCCCAGAAGAAATGAATCCGTTCCTCGGTGTTCGTGCAATTCGTTTCTGCTTGCAGAGAAAGGATATCTTCCGTGTTCAGTTGAGAGCATTGCTTCGTGCATCTGCGTTTGGTCATCTTTGCATTATGTTCCCTATGATCGCTACTGTTGCTGAGTTTAAGGAAGCTAAGGGCGTTTATGAAGAGGAACGTGCTAAGTTGATCGCTGAAGGTGTTAAGGTAGGCGATGATGTTGAAGTAGGATGCATGATCGAGATTCCTGCTGCTGCAGTATTGGCAGATCAGTTGTCTAAGTATGCTGATTTCTTCTCCATTGGTACAAATGACTTGATCCAGTATTCCATGGCTGCTGACCGTATGAGCCAGCCTGTATCTTACTTGTATCAGCCTTTGAACCCATCTATCCTTCGTCTTGTTAAGATGACGATTGATGGTGCTCATAAGAATGGCAAGTGGTGCGGTATGTGCGGTGAGATGGCAGGTGATGAACTTGCTGCTCCAGTACTGCTTGGTCTTGGTTTGGATGAGTTCTCTATGAGTGCTACATCTATCCTCAGAGCTCGTAAGATGATCAATGGTTTGAGTTTTGCTGAGATGCAGGAACTTGCTTCTAAGGCTGTTGAACTCGACACAATGGAAGAAGTTACAGAACTCGTTAAGAATACGATCTCTAAGTAATTGTTTATACAAGTCTCTGCTTCGGCAGAGGCTTTTTCCATAAGAAAACACTCTGCAGTTAAGCAGAGTGTTTTTTGCTTCTACGCCATTCTTCTAGATAATCATCAGGGTAATACTTTAAATATGGATATGTACTCTTGATATAGAATTCTTTCATATCATCTAATCTGAGACATCCGAGTGTCCGTCCGTATACACATCCACAGTCAATATGTATCGTTTTGCCAGATGGGCTATGCAGGATCCTGCCGTCATAATCTGGTGAATAGATGAATGTAGGTGTATGACCTACGATCATCGTACAATCGTCAAATGGATTGTCTTCTATTGGTACATGACTCCATGTAAGCATCTGTGGAGGGACCTCTGACAAACGTACATTTGGACGCATGTGTTCTCCAACAAGACCAGCATGGATGAGTAGAAACTTTTTCCCGCGGACTGTGATGTATTGGTAATACGTATGTTCTTCTAAGTACAGCTGGATATCATAACAAGTTGGATAGGGGAGGTCTATGAAGGCGTCGGCAGTGCGGTAACCGCCATTATCATGAAGCCAGCACATCATATCATCTGTCATATCTATGGAGTTATTATCTTTCTTGACTTCGATTAGTTCTTTGCAATAGCGTGCTAACCAAACATCATGATTGCCGAATATGACATGCATGTTATCGTGTGCCATGATCTTGCGCAGAAGGGGGATAGATTCTTTGCCGCGATCACATACATCTCCAACGATCCACAATGTGTCATATTCTGTGAAGGAGATGATTTCCAGCATTCTATCAAACTCTGCTTTGCAGCCATGCAGATCGCTCATTACATAAGTAGACATAATAAAACCCTGCTTTCTATTCTTAATCATAGCAGAAAACAGGGAGCGACAACATCAAGAACCAGATAACACTTGGATCACGCTTAACTGCCCAGCAGTGTAGGTGCACATTAAATGATCTTTGGGTTTAATATCTGACGGAGAAGCTGTTTTATCACCTTTCAAAATTACGATGGTATCATTCAGAGTGAGATCTGTTTCTTTGCCGGAATTGTCATCACGGACAACGATATTTGAACCAGAAGCGGAAGTTACGGTACTGTATACTGTGTCTGATTCGATTGCAGGAGCAGCATTAGCATTACAACCGCATAGTAACAATGAGAATAATAGTGGGATGATCTTCCGCATATATTCACCTCCTGCATATTAAGATAAAGAATGAAATTGAATGATAATGAAAGATAGTTTGAACTTCATGTGAAGATGTAAAAATGGCTTTAGAAAAACAAAACTTCACATTATAGACAGGTTTTGGTATAATTATGCGGGTAAAATAGGAGGAAATATACATGGGAAGAGCACATGAAGTCCGCGCAGCATCGATGGCTAAGACAGCGGCAATCAAATCCAAATTGTATTCCAGATTTGGTAAAGAGCTGTATATTGCAGCCAAGAGTGGTGTTCCTGACCCGGATATGAACCTCACACTGAAGAGAAAGATCGCTGAAGCAAAGTCTAATCAGGTACCGGCTGATGTTATTAAGAGAGCTATCGAAAAGGCAAAGGGCGGATCAGATGAGAACTATGATGAAGCACGTTACGAAGGTTTTGGGCCTGGTGGAAGTACAGTTATCGTTGACTGTCTGACAGACAACACAAACCGTTCTTATACAAACGTTAAGACATGCTTCAACAAGTGCCATGGTGCAAAGCTTGTTAATGCCGGCGGTGTTTCCTACAATTATGAAAATGTAGGCATCTTTGAATTCCCTTATGAGGATGATGAGAAGGTTCTTGATCATTTGATGGAAGCAGAAGTCGATGTTCAGGATATCAGTGTGGAAGAAGGCGAAATGACCGTCAAGACATCCTTTACTGATTTCGGCAAAGCACAGGAAGCTTTGGAAAAGCTGCTTGGTGAAGATACTAAGTTTGATAGATGCGAAACAACTATGATGCCGAATGAGTATGTTGAGTTGACATCTGAGGAGGATATCGAAGCATTCCATAAGTTGATGGATATGTTGAACGATGTTGAAGATGTTAACAAGGTATATTCAAACGTTCGCGAAGCTGAATAAGAAACATGAAAGGGGTAACACCCTTTTTCTTTTTTTACCTAATTTGGCTTTTTTATTAGGTGTATGATGTGTTATGATTCAGAATATGAGGTGATTTCACATGACTAAAAATAATAAAAAGGTGTCTAAGAAAAAGTCGAGTAAGAAGATTAATAAAGCGGTATATAACGTTATCCTTGTTCTCTTACTATGTGTATGTGTTTTCTCCGGTTATCAGATCGTAAAGATCTATAAAGATAATGCGGATGCGAAGAAGGTACAGAATGAAACGGGATTGACAATCTTGCCTGAGCAGACAGATGAACAAGAAGCACCGGCTCCAGAACCAGCCGCATATCATGAATTATTTGAGGATAACAAAGGTATCAATGGTGACTTTAAAGGCTGGATTGTATTTGACAGTGGTTTGATGAATCTTCCTTTTGTGCAAGGTCCTACAAATGATACTTACCTGCGACGTAATTTCTATCAGCAGTATGATGTATGTGGTACTGTTTTCCAGGAAGCGTCACAGGATCTCAATGGTACAAATATTACTCTGTATGGTCATTATATTTATTCCGATGCCTCTTTGATGTTCTCTCCGTTGGAACAGCTGCTGCAGCCGGAAAACTATGAAGCAAATAAGACGTTCCACTTGTATTTAGAGAATGAAGTGAGAGATTATGTTGTTTGTTCTTCTGTTCTTTATGATAGTAGAGGACCAAATGTTCCATATGAATTTGGGAATTTTGATGATGCATCATGGGCAACATTCAGTGATATGATGGCGAATCAGTCTGTTTACAATACAGGTGTTCCTTTTGGAAGAGAAGATCACTTTGTAACGATGCAGACATGTGTACGTCATAATAACTACCAAAGAACACTTGTCATTGGTAAGGAAACGGGCAGAAGGCCGTTGGATACACAACAAGCAGTTGAAGAGATCCACACAGAAGCAGTAGGTTGATCCTGCTGCTTTTTTGTAGTCATTTTCCGTTTTTCGTATGGACTGAAATTTTGCTAAAAAAGATATCATAAAGGCATGAAAAGGAAGTGACAAAGAGTGGAAACGAAATTTGGTGTATTTGTGAGGAGCGGGTTGTTTGAAGTTCTCTTCATGCTGGTATGTGTTTGGGCTGTCTTTTATGTGTCAGGACGCATGGGTAGTATGTTAGATGCTTTTTTTGGTCTTGATCTTTCGGTCTTGATATTTATGATCTTGGCTGGGTTGATGGTATACATGCTGTTGTATATCAAGAATGATAAGGTGAAGAAAGCAACACGGCGTTATTACGAAGGGTGCTGTGTAGTGATCTGTTTCTTGCTGTATCTAACGATCGGTTTGATCTTATTTGATGGTATCAAGATGCTACTTGGCTGGCAGAATGCTGGATCTTATTTGGTGCCAGTCATTGTTTCCTTTATTGTGACATTGTATGGGTTCTGCCATGCGAAAGATGTCAAGGTAAAGGCATACAATATACATATGTGTCATGCCCAAAAGATGAAGATCATATTATTGAGTGATATTCATGCAGGTACATTTGTGAATCGTCAGCAATTGCATAAGATTGTGTCCATGGTCAATGCACAAGAACCAGATATCGTTTTGATTGCAGGGGATATGTTTGATGTCGGTGCTTTCTATGTATGTGATAAAGAATCTTTTATTCCAGAATTGCAAGCATTGCATGCTGCAGATGGGGTCTATGCGATATTGGGTAATCATGATCCCGATCATGATGAGAAGCAGATCTATGATTTTTATCAAAAGTGCGGTATTCGTTTATTAGTTGATGATACATGTGTTGTCGATGGTCTTTATATCGTGGGTAGGGATGATAGTATGACGAATCATCATAGAGCAGAGCTTGCTTCTCTTTTGATTGATAATACAGATAAGCCGGTCGTGGTCATGGATCATAATCCTACTGGTATTGCCGAAGCAATCAGGGAGGAAGCAGATCTTGTGGTATGCGGACATACGCATAAGGGACAGTTCTTCCCAGCTGATATTTTTACAAGACTTGCTTATGGTAAGAAAGATTTCTATGGCTGTTATGAAAGAGAAGGAAGAACAACAAGTGTTGTAACATCAGGAGCAGGGTATTTCGGTATGCCGATGCGTATTGGCAGTAATAGTGAGATCGTTGTGCTGGATGTGCAATAAAAAAGACCTTCGTGAAAAAGGTCTAACGGATATATTTGGCACCACCTATCTCATCAGCCAAGATGCGTTTCCTAACATCACTGGATAATACACTTGTATACATGAGAGAAGTACGATATTCCATTGCACGCCATGGATATGGAACATCCGCAAACTTTGAAGCGACACGGACATCTTTCTTACGCATATCGTGCAGCCACTTTCTACCATTGTCATTGAAAGCAAGGATTCTTAATGTATCCATCTTGGGTAAGCGGGATACTTCGTATTTAGTGACTTGGTTGATAGCTTGCAATAAACAACGGCGGATGCGTCCGGCAGTATAGCGGTAGTTTACGCAAGAAGATAAGAACTCTTCCCATGTTTCACTTTGTGCAGCGTTCTTGGTAAGGTGATTCTCGATACCTTCTGAGAACAGGAAATATTGAGATAATGTATCACGGTTTGTTGTAAGCAGGAAAGTTCTAAGATACGGCCAATATTTTTCTGGCCATGGGATTTCGCTGTTATACAGTGTATCTTCCATCGGTGTGGAATGTTCGAGGTCTGTATCATTATGCAATGCTTTGCGAATGGCAAAGGCACTGGCAGATGGGGCAATGGTATCATCTAGATAACCAGTGGTACGCTGGATGATAACAGGTTCGATATGAGTGTCCTTTAGGGCTTTTAAATAAGAAACTGCAAGGATATCGTTTGGTTCCATGGTAGATGTCAATAAAGAATAAGCACGAGGGAATGATAAACCCTTGGACATACTTTGATGGAGATGGTCAGGGTTGACAGGGGTATCCGCGATCTCCTGCAAGTTCTCCAAGTTCCCGCATTCACTGCCGAAACTAATGAAGTCAACATCTGCTAGTTTTAAAAGCTCTACTGCACCTTGTGCAAAATGAGAAGCACTTTGTGTGGCGTAGATATATGGCAGTTCGATTACAACATCGATACCGTTTCGTACAGCCGCTTCAGCACGTGTGAATTTATCTACGACAGCTGGTTCACCACGCTGTACAAAGTTTCCTGACATGACAGCGATCATCAGATCGGCACCACTCTTCTTATGTGCTTCTTGGATCTGATATATATGTCCGTTATGCAAAGGGTTATACTCTGCAATGATTCCGCAAGTTTTCATTGATCCTCCTTTGATCATACTGATAATGATACAATGGTAACAGTTAATATATTTTGATTGCAATATAAGAAACAATACATCATGCATTAAGAAAGGAATTTATATGGATACAAAGACAGAAGTTTCTTTATATAGACCGCAAGGTGAAACATATGCAGCTATGGTGATCGTTCATGGGATGCAGGAACATCATCAGCGCTATGCACAAACTGCTCGTTTTTTGAGTGAACACGGGATCGCTGTACTTACATTTGATCTGCCTGGTCATGGACGGTGTGCGGCTGAAAGTGAAGATCTTGGTTGGTTCGCTAAGGAGAATGGATGGGATGTATTAACAGGCAGTGCGGTCGATATGATACGGTATATGAAGAAAGAATATCCTAATATACCATTATGGCTCATGGGACATTCCATGGGTTCCATGATCGCACGCTGCTGTTTGCAGGAAAGAGAAGATCTGATCGATGGTGTGATCTTAACAGGAACGCCATATTATGATACAGCAGCCTCTTTTGCTAAGGTTTTGACCAATTTGATTGCTTTCTTTAAAGGGAAGCGCGGTCATTCCAAATTGCTTGACCGTTTGATGACAGGTAAGTTTAATGACCATATCTTTGATCCTAGAACAGCTTTAGATTGGTTATCTTACAATGAGGACAATGTGAATACATATATCTTAGATCCATTATGCGGTGTACCTTTTACAATACAGGGATACCATGATCTTGTATGCGGTATGTGCCGGATGCATGATGTGAAACGATATCATTGCACCAAAGTACATATGCCGATCTTGATCATGAATGGAAAAGATGATCCGTGTGCAGGAAATGATAAGCAACGTCATGATACTGTACAAGTGCTACAAGATGCGGGGTATCAGAACGTAGAGATGAAGACATGGGGTCATATGCGACATGAGATTTTAAATGAGGAAGACGCACAGCTGGTACTGGATACTATTGTGTATGAAATAGGGGGTGCAAAGGGCAATAACTGCGTTAGTGGTGAGTTGAAAAACTCATCGCAAGTTTGACTAAGTTATTGCAACTTATCGAG
>CAUWCC010000038.1:0-15851 GCA_963556805.1 uncultured Bulleidia sp.
AAAAGACTATGAATATCATGATTCATAGCCTTCATGTGCAAGTGACGAGTTTTTCTGATTTTATGCGATCCAAAAATAAGCAGACTTTGCGGCAAGTTCTACACCACCATCAAAGCTGATCATCTCTTTTGTTGCAGCGTCCATACCTTGTGTTGTCCCTGCATCAAAGTTGATATGTACCGGATGATCGGCAATATTAATAGCAAATATCATTCTTTCTGTTTCTATACAACGCTCAAATACGAGCTGTTCATTCTGCAGATATACTTGACGATAACTGCCGTCAGCTAATACCGGATGCTCTTTACGGATAGAAGATAACAAAGCAATGTGATCAGTGATCGTATTCCATTGCATAGATGTCACCTCAGGACGTAATGGATCATCACATCCATTTGTTTTTTTGCCTTCCAAACCCCACTCACTACCATAGTAGATACACGGTATACCAGGCATGGCATAGATCATGTCATACGCAAGCGGAATGTCTTTTTCATCATTCAAGACTGAAGTGATTCTATCTACATCATGGTTATCGACAAAGGACAAGAGATGCCGACCTTTGTACAAAGTCCAGTATTCTGGTCCAAATTGGCGGTTGAGAGAGAAACCTATTTCAAACATATTGTGTGTATTGAACGAAGAATAAATTCCCTTACGGCATTCATAGTTTGTTACAGAGTCTAAGCGACAGTCATTCAGCAATACGTTGTAGTCCCCACCAATCATTTCTCCTAACAAGAAGAAATTAGGATTCTTTGCTTTTGTATGTTCCTGGAGTTCATAAAGGAAATTACGATCTACCATATAGGCAACATCCAAGCGTAACCCATCGATCTCATAATCTTCCATCCATTTATCAACACTATCTAAAAGATAATTCTTTACTTCTGGATTCTGCAGGTTTAACTTTACAAGTTCGTTATGACCTTCCCAGTTTGCATATGTGAAACCATCTTCAGCCCAAGTATCGTTGTAGTTGATGTAGAACCAATCTGTATATGGACTGTCCCACTTCTTCTCCTGGACATCTTTAAAGCCAAAGAAACCTCTTCCTACATGGTTGAAGACACCATCTAGAATGACTTTGATACCTGCTTTATGCAGTGCTTTACATACTGCTTTAAAATCTTCGTTTGTCCCAAGTCGGCAATCGATCTTACGATAATCTCTTGTATCATAACCATGCCGGTCACTTTCAAAGACAGGTGAGAACCAAATGGCTGTAATACCCATTTTTTGGTAATGCGGAATAAAGTCTAAGATACGCAATATCCTAGATACCGTAATACCATCATTCTCTTTCGGTGCCCCGCACATACCAAGCGGGTAGATTTGATAAAAAACTTGATTCCAATCCATTATCTTACATTTCCCTTCATAAAATAATTGATCATTTCACTTGTTAAAGAAGCATCTCCCCCTGTTTCGATGTCTTCATCCTGATCTGCCCATCTTGCTAATCTCAATTCATTCTCATCCATGTTGATGACATCATTGCCTTTGACTTTGGCAAAGAAGCCAAATAATAAGGTAGAAGTGAAAGCCCAAGGCTGGGAACCGTAATAAGTAAGAGATTCTACCTCAAGACCTGTTTCTTCTTTTACTTCTCTTCTGCATGTTTCTTCGATCGTTTCTCCAATCTCGTTATAGCCGGCAACCAAAGCATATTTCTGATACCTTCCGTGAGCATACTTTGTTACAAGTATCTGGTTCTTTTCATTGATCACACCAACAATGACAGCTGGCATGATACGTGGGTAAACAAGATTACCACAATCTGGACAGCGCATTGCTCTTTCTTTCTGATCCTGTACCATCAATGAACCGCATTTGCCGCAATATGTATTGATGTGCATCCATGTATAGATCTGCCACCCTGTAATAGCCGCAAAAGCAAGCTCTCTAGGATAGTAGAATCGTAGATTGTATGTGTTCAAAGACACAGCATCTTCCACAGGACATGGTGCGGTGTAGAAGGAAATGTCATCCATGGTAAACAAGAAAGTAAGATCTGCCTCTTCAGGCATATCTTCATAACGGAAAAACTCCTCATTTGTCCGCATGA
Organism: uncultured Bulleidia sp.; assembly: GCA_963556805.1. Lineage (GTDB taxonomy): Bacteria > Bacillota_I > Bacilli_A > Erysipelotrichales > Erysipelotrichaceae > Bulleidia. The sequence goes on from CAUWCC010000038.1 coordinate 2,069, forward strand.
GAATATTGTTTCCATCATAACAAAAGACATAATCACCTTTTTTAGGTGGAACAGGTTTGTATTCATTATGAAATACATGTGGTTGAATATCCTGGATCATAAAGATCACCCCTTTGTATATTGTATTATGCTTCTAAAATGTTAATGATCCTGACACTGCTTATTATACCCTTTACAAGAGTGGTGTACATAGAGGATAAAATACGAAGGTGTGAAAAATACCCCAACATATTCATTATAGCGAAAAAAATTATGTATTTATAGACTGTAAAACTGCAATATAACAAGTATTATATAGGTGTAAAAAGAAAGTACCTAACAAAAGAAAGTGAGGTGCGGATCATGAAGAAGGTGCTTCTCGAATATTGATTCGAGTATCTCCAAAGTAATGCAGGTTGGGGATACAGGTAAGTAACGTCATCAGTAGAACAACATCATCGTTTTCAAGAGAGACAGTGCATGAAAGTGTGAAGTCCCGTGAGAAAATGACTGATATAATGCACGTCTTAAAGAAGACATGTTCGGATGACAATCCACTGCATGAGGGCAGACCAATGGACAACGTAAGTAAGAGGTATCAGAAGTAAGTTACAGCAAGGTCGCAAACGTAAGGATGAGATAGAGGTGCAAAGAGAAAATCATCCTAGAGTTTGGAAGAGGAGCTGAACGATCAGGGCGTACCTGACAGAAAGTGAGGTACAGAGTATGAAAAAGGTGCTTCTAGAGTATTAGTTCGAGTATCTTAGGAGAACACAGAAGATCCTAGGATATGGGGGCAGGCAGTACAAGTTAGAAAGACTATCAGTGTCATCATTTCTCAAGCATATGACCAGTTGAGCAAACAGTGTCGCTATGATGGCCGGCAGTAAAGAAGATCTGTACATAGGATATGAAGCAGATCCAGGTGAAAAATTACAACTGGGAGAATGCGGATAGTCGGAAAGTTGAGCTGTGTGAGGATAGACCAATGGGCTGTTTAACATCTTAAAAACTGAATAGTAAGAAAGATGGCGAAAGCCGGAGTGAATGGGATCAAGTCCCAAGTAGAAAAGATAATACGTGGAAACAGAGATCCACAATAAGAAAAAGGAAGTTCGATGTGTCAGTCGAGCTTCCTTTTCATTATGCATTCTTATGTTGTACCCACATGGCAGCACAGCCAGATAAGAGCAATGGGATCAAGATTGGCATAGGTATCTTGAGGAACATAGGTACAGCCCATGCTGCCAAGAGCATCATGACAATATGATACACAATGGCAGTGAATTGCTGTTTCTCTATCTTTGTGCTTAGATCTTCTGCATACTGAACTGCTTTGACAAGATCTTGAGGATCATCTCTCGTTAGCAAAATACCACAGCGTTCTCGGTCAATATCAGTACCGCAATCAACGGCAATACTAAGATCTGTCATATTACTAACACTATCTGCTGTATCTTTACTAATAAAGGCAGTACGAATGTTTTGATCCCGCAATGAGATCAGTTGTTTTTCTTTGGCTGTTCTTGTCGGTTGAATGAGGATCTCATCTGGTTCTATGATCCTTTGTAAGTATTCTCCTTCAAACTGTGCTCCGTTTGTAATAAGAGTGACGTGGATCCCTTTCTCCTTTAATACTTTTACAGCATCATGTGCATGTTCCAACAAAGGCTTACGACTTGCTGCAAGACCTAATACCTCACCATTTTCAGCAAACAACATGACTCTCTTGCCATCATGATGAAGTTCTTGGATCTTTTCATCCCAATCTTTCAGATCAATGCCTTTCTCTTGGAGATCCATAGGTGTGCCACATACACATTTCCCTATGGAAGTAATGTTTCTTCTACCATTCATATTAAAACGTTTGAAATCATTCATATTTAGATCTTTGATCTTTTGCGTACGAAGGTATTTCATGATCGCACGTGGTAATGGTTGTGAACTAGAAGAAAGCAGCGCATATGCTACATATTCCAACCTGCCTAAAGATACATCTGCAGCAGGGATAAAATCTGTTACAACAGGATCACACTTTGTAATAAAACCATCCTGTTCGATCAACATTGTATCGATCTGCGTCAACATAGACAGACTATTGATATTCCGGAATAAGATATGTTCCTTGGCGGCTTTGGATACCGTCTTGATCACAGCAGAAGAGCTGATCAACTGGAAAGCAGACATAGCTTCACATGCCATAACGGATAATGCCGCCGCAGCTGCAAAGAGGATGTCATGTTTCAAAAAGAACCATCCGCCGAAGGTCAATACAGATGCTGTTATCATATAGAAGAACAAGTATTTTCCAAAATCTGCTAATGGAGAAGCAAATTGATGCATCTCTGTTGTCTTTTCAGCTATGTTCTGGATCCGCATCATGGTTGTCGTATCCCCTGTTTCCTGTACGCACATCGTGAGGGAACCATCTACGATAATACTATTGGCATAAAGTCTGGATCCTTCATGTTTAGATACAGATTGTGCTTTACCAGAAAGTCTGGATTCATCTACCATAGCTTGTCCAACGATGACCGTACCATCTGCTGGTACAACATCATGTGGTCGTAGTACGATCACACTATCTTTTTTAATAAGATCGAGCCGGACAGAATCTTCTTTATAGTCTTCATAAAGCCGAGCATGCTGCGGTAGTTTCTTATCAGATGATAACTGCTTCATCAATTGCTGTTTATGCAGACTGATACGGTCAGTAAAGATCGTATGTAAAGTAAGAGAGACAGCTGAGGCAAAGAAGAACATCGTACCATCTCTCTCCATGAAGATAGCTGTAAAGCCAAGCACTATCCCGCTTGCCGCAATCAGTGAGATCATGGCATCATCATTCTTCTTTTTCTTCGTGATATCTTTAAACCCTTTCCAAAGCAGATCTTTTGAAAGGATAAAGACACCAATGGCTGGGAATAAAGCATAGAGAGAGAAAAGATGCAATATCTTCATGACTAAGATCAAAAGACATAATACGATACATACTTTTGGTAAAGGTGGATCTTTCTCTTCTTCATTACTACCTATGATTTCTGTATCTTCTATAGGTACAAATGCATCATATCCACAGGAAGCTGTTGCTTTGATAATATCTTTTTCACGAATTTTTTCATCATCATATGTCACTGTCATTGTTTTACTGAAGATCGATACTTCTGCATCTACTACCCCTGGTAATGACAGTACTTTATTTTCAATCGTATCTTTACTAGAACCACATTGTAGAGAAGATACGGCAAATACTGTTGTTGTTAACAAGTTTTATCACCCCTGTCTCAAACATCATACGTTCTTTTTGATTGCTATACAATAGAAAGCAGCAGGGTGTCATGCAGGCTTGTAAACGGTTATAATAGAACCGAGGTGAATGTTATGAATGTAAGTGAAAGAATTGCAAAGCTGAGAGCTTTGATGGCGGAAAGAAACATAGATGTTTATTATGTGCCGAATGCAGATGATCATATGTCAGATGAGTATACAGCAGACTACTATAAGTGTAAGTCTTACCTGTCTGGGTTCTCTGGAGATTCTGGCTGCACGATCGTAACAAAGGATTTTGCAGGTCTTTGGACAGATGGCAGATACTTCACACAGGCAGAAGATGAATTGGCTGGTAGTGAGGTAGAACTGATGCGTATGCGTCAGGCAGGGGTACCGGACGCATTGGATTTTGCGGTAGACCATACTCCAGAAGGCGGTAAGCTTGGTTTTGACGGCAGAGTTGTAAGTGCTAGAGATGCAAAGTCTTTGGCCGCAAGACTTCATCATAAGAATGCTTCTTTGCATATTGATGAAGATCTTACAGATCTGGTATGGGAAGATAGACCATCTATGCCTAATGAAAAGATCTTTGTTTTAGATGAGAAGTATACAGGTGAGTCTGCTAAGACTCGTATTGCAAGAGTTCGTGGCAAGATGCAGGAAAATGGTGCGGATGCATTGGTTTTGACAACATTGGAAGACCCATGCTGGATGTTGAATATCCGTGGTAATGATATTCCATGTACACCAGTACCATATGCCTTTGCGTTGGTAACAGATGCATCTGTAGCACTGTATCTCCATGAGGGACAGTGTGATGAAGAAACAGCAAAGTATCTAGCTGATAATGGTGCAGTAGTAAAAGCATATGATGCGATCTATGAGGACTTACATGCAATGCAGAATAAAGTCGTATGGGCTGACCTTTCTTCTATGAATACAAAGTTGTATGAAGAATTAGCAGAGGGTAATAACAGTGTATTGGATCGTCCTTCCCCAATTGAAATGGAAAGAGCGATCAAGAATCCTGTTGAACAAGAGAATACAAGACATGCTCATATTCGTGATGGCGTGGCTATGGTCCGCTTTATCAAGTGGGTTAAGGAAAATGTAGATAAGGGTGATATGACGGAACTGTCTGCACAAGATCATCTCTATGCTTTGCGTGAACAGGGTGAAGGTTATATTGAACCAAGTTTTGAAACGATTGCTGCATATCAGGCAAACGGTGCCATGATGCATTATACAGCGACACCAGAAAAGTTCTCTGCTGTAGAAAATAGAGGTTTCCTCTTGGTAGATAGTGGTGGAACATACAAAGACGGTTCTACAGATATCACACGTACGATCTCTTTAGGTGGTCTTACAGATGAAGAGAAGAAGTACTATACACTTGTATTGAAGGGTCATTTGGATCTTGCGAATGCTCATTTCTTGTATGGTACAACAGGCAACAACCTTGATATCTTGGCAAGAAGACCTTTGTGGGATCTCAATATCGATTATCAGTGCGGTACAGGTCATGGTGTAGGTCATGTCTTGAGCGTACATGAAGGTCCTCATGGTGTAAGATGGGGCATGCAAACAAGAGGCAAGATCGTTCCATTAGAACCAGGTATGATCGTAACAGACGAACCGGGTGTATACTTGCCTCATGAATTAGGTATCCGTATTGAGAACGAACTTCTTGTACAGGAAGATGCAGAAAACTTCTACGGCAGATGGATGAGCTTTGAAGATCTCACATTCTGTCCATATGATCTCGATGCCATTGATCCACAGTATTTGGATGATGCAAACATTGCCGAGATCAATGCTTATCATAAGAAAGTAGCAGAAGTCTTGAAGCCGTATTTGACAGAAGAAGAAAATGCTTGGCTTGCTCATGAAACAAGGGAATTGACACGATGAAATTTGTGTCATGGAATGTGAATGGTCTTCGTTCTTGTATGACGAAGGGGTTTGCGGATTTCTTCCAGGAAGTTGATGCGGACTTCTTTGCGATACAAGAAACAAAGATGCAAGAAGCACAGTTGGAAGACAGCATGCGGTTTCCTGGCTATCATATGTATATGAACAGTGCTGCCCGTAAGGGATATTCTGGTACTTTGGTATATGCTAAAGAAGAACCTTTACAGGTGATCTATGATATCGATGGAGATGACTCAGATGAAGGTCGTGTGATCACATTGGAATATCCAAAATTCTGGTTTGTGTGTGCATATGTGCCGAATTCAAAAGAAGGACTTGCTAGACTGCCGTTTCGTATGGAGTGGGAAGATCATCTCAGAGCACATTTGTTGAAACTCAATGAGACTAAACCAGTCATCTATACAGGTGATCTGAATGTGGCACATGAGGAGATCGATATCAAGAACCCGCAGTCCAATCATAAAAATGCTGGTTTCTCAGATGAAGAAAGAGCAAAGATGACAGAATTGCTTGGTGCTGGGTTTACGGATACATTCCGCTATATGCATCCAAGTGATGTAAAGTATTCTTGGTGGAGTTATCGTTTCAAGGCACGTGAAAGAAATGCCGGCTGGCGGATCGACTACTTCTTGGTATCTGATTGCATCCAAGAACAAGTTAGATCAGCAGAGATCTTAGATACTGTATTAGGTTCTGATCACTGTCCTGTAAGCCTTGAAATTGAGTTTTAAGCAGAATCTGCTTATAATAAACACGAAATTTTCGGAGGAATGTTTATGAATACTAAAGTAAAGGAACTGTTGGCAGGATATCGTTCATTACTGCTCGAAAGACTCAGTAAGCTCGTATCTGTTAATTCCGAAATGGGAACAGCAGCCCCGGATGCTCCTTTTGGTGAAGGACCGAAAGAAGCGTTGTTGACAGCTTTGGATTTTATGAAAGAAGATGGATTTGAGACAGTGGATCTCGATCATTACATCGGTTATGGTGAAATGGGACAGGGGGATAAACTTGTCGGTATCGTTGGTCATTTGGATATCGTTCCAGCTGCGAAGGAAGATGGTTGGGACTATGATCCATTTACAATGACAGAGAAAGACGGTGTTCTTTATGGACGTGGTGTTTCTGATGACAAGGGTGCTGTTGTTGCGGCTATGATGGCTATGAAAGCTATCAAAGAAGCAGGTATTCCATTACAGAAACGTTTCCGTTTGATCATGGGAACAAACGAAGAAAGCGGTTCTGAGTGCTTGAAGCACTATGTTGAGAAAGAAGGCAGTGTGGACTATGGCTTTACACCAGATGGTGAATTTCCTCTTGTTTATGGAGAAAAGGGTATGGTCTCTGCTGTATACCGTTCTAAATCTACAAATATTGTAGATATCCAGGGTGGTACTGTTTCCAACATTGTATGCAAGATCTGTTCTATCGTTGTAAAGAAGTGTTCTTTCTCCAATACAGCTTTGGAAAATTATTTTAACAATGAGTCTATTGATTACACAATGACAGAAGAAGGGGAAAATGTACGTATTACAGTGACAGGTGTTGCTGCACATGCTAGTACACCAGATCTTGGTCGTAATGCGATCTCCTACCTGCTTGTAGGTCTTCGTCAGGCTGGTTTCCAGGATCCATTTGTTACATTCTATTGTGACCACTTTGGTTTGGAAACAAATGGTAAGTCTGCTGGTATCTGCCTACATGATGAATATGGTGATCTGACATTGAATACAGGTGTGATCCATATGCATGATGGTGTCATCGAAGGAACGATCGATATTCGTTTCCCAGTTACTTTCAATACAAAGCAGGTTGTAAAGCAGTGGCAGGATCATTTGGAAGATGAGAATGGTATGATCGAGATCGATCATGTTGTAGAACCGCTCTTCTATCCGATCGATTCCCCATTGATTACAACATTGATGGATGCTTATCGTGAAGAAACAGGTGATATGGAAGCACAGCCGCTTGTGATCGGTGGTAGTACATATGCAAAGGGTATCGACAATGTTGTAGCCTTTGGTTGCGCGTTCCCTGGCAATGATTATTGCATTCATAATGTCAATGAATGGGTAAGAGTAGATGAGCTGATGAAACAGGCAGAGATCTACGCTGCAGCAATTCTCAAATTTAATGAACTTTGATCAGAGTGTCTTCGGACACTCTTTTCTTTTGGCAGTGCTAAAATAAAAGTATGAAAAAGATTGCGATTATGTATGATTTTGACAAAACATTGTCACCAAGGGACATGGAAGAATATAGTCTGATCCCGAATCTCGGCTATGCTAATGCCATGGATTTTTGGAATGAGGTAACAGAGATCTCACATCGTAACAACATGGATGCGATCTCTGCTTATCTTTATTTATTACAGAAGAAGTATGAGGATAACGGAACACCTCTTTCAAGAGAAATGTTTCATCCACTAGGTAAGAATGTAGAACTATTTCCAGGGGTAGATACATGGTTCAAACGTATCAATGAATATGCTAGAAGAGCAGGTTTCTTAGCAGAACATTACATCATATCCTCTGGTATGAGTGAGATCTTGGAAGCTGTTCCTATTGCTAAGGAGTTCGAAAGGATCTATGCTTGCCGGTATTACTATGATGAACATGATGAAGCTAAATGGCCGGCTAGGATCGTAAACTATACAACAAAGACACAGTATGTATTCCGAATTAACAAAGGAGCCTTAGATGAATGCGATGATGCAAAGGTCAATGAGTTTGTACCTGATGAGGATAGACCTGTTCCATTTGAACGTATGATTTACTGTGCGGATGGCTTTACAGATGTGCCGTGTATGAAATTAGTACGTGCATATGGAGGAAAGTCGATAGCTGTATATAATAAGAGTAAAGATGTTGCAAACAAGTTGATCCAAGATGGTAGAGCAGACTTTATGGCCGAAGCTGACTATACCGAAGGTTCGGAAATGGAACAACTTGTCAAAATGATCATTGATCATATGAAATGTGATGAGGCATTAAAACAGAAAGGAGCTTCGTATCATGAGTGAAGAGTTAAGTCATGCTGAGAGATTTCTAAATGCATATGCTGTAGTTGAGCATCAGATGGCTGCTATGGTCAAAGAAGTAAAGTACATTCCTTTTTCTCAATTGTTATCACGGTGTTCTCAGATCAGCTGGGTTGTCGCAAAGAACCAGCAGGAGCTACGGGAATATAACGAATTGCGAAATGCGATCGTACATTTGCGTGGCAATAAGAATGAAATCATAGCAGAGCCTACTTCTTCTGTAACAGAAGATATTGAGAGGATTGCGAACCTTTTGACGAAAGATGAAACGATCTTGTCATGTGCCAGCAGTCCTGTAAGGGTCGTATCCCCACGTGATACGATACGAGGAGCTTATGCGGTGATGAGAAACCTTGGTTCTAGTAAGATCCCGGTTTATCACAAAGGTAAGTTCAAGGGTGTTTTGACGATCGAAGATGTGTGCCATTGGGCAATCGAAGGGGCAGATGAAGAACTTAGAGTGCAGGATATCATGCAGAATATCAAGCTGGATCGAGTAGCTTTTCTACGTAAGGATGCAAAGGTCATTGATGTAACGAAGGGGTTTGAACGTGCTTTGAATAAAGGTTCAAATATGCTGGCTGTGCTTGTGACAGAACATGGTTCACCAGATGAAGAACCTCTTGGTATTATCACTGTACAGGATCTTCCTAAGATCGTAAGTGCATTGGTATGAAAGAATACTTGGCTGGAACATATACAAATACCGGAAGTCAAGGCCTTTATCGGTTTGCTTTAGAGAATGGTCATTTTACGCATCCTGACCTTATCTGGCGTGTAGAAATGCCGAAATATGCAGCAAGTTCCAATGCGGGGATCGTTGTTTTAACATCACGTGGTACAAGGTCAGGTGTGATCTTGCTCAATGTTTTAGGTAAAGTGAAGGATGAGATCTTGTTTGAGAATCGTTCAGCTTGTTATGTAGGCATGGATCATGAGCATGTCTATACTGCTAATTATCATACGGGTGTATGTGCGGATCTTAAGATCATCAGCGGTATGTTGCATCTCAGACATAAGATCGAATTAGGAGAAGAGGCCGGTTGTCATCAAGTGCTTGTACATGGTGATGAGTTGTATATTCCGTGTCTATGTCAAGATAGAATAGCGGTATTTGATAAAAATACATATGTGGAGTGCGGTACAATCGTATTTCCAGAAGGAACTGGACCAAGACATGGTGTATTTACCAAAGATGGCAGGATGCTGTATATCGTAGGTGAAAGATCATGTAAGTTGTATACCATCGATGCCCAAAGTCATGACATCATACAAGTGAATGCGATCAGTTGTGCAGGGGCACCAAGTGCAGTGCGTTTATCTGATGATGAAACGATGCTGTATACTGCTGTACGTGGAACAGGAAAGATCACGGTTTTCCGTTTGCAAGATCGTCTGCCAAGAAAAGCAAAAGTGATACCGACACCTGGTAAGTGTCCACAGGATCTTATCTTGTGTGAGGGCGGTATTCTTTGTGCTGATAAAGAACAAGGTAAAGTGTATTGGCTGGATGAAGATGGCAAGGTGCTGGATGAGGTACTTGTGCCAGGGGCTTCTTCTATCTGTGAAATCTAGAAAAAGGTTCGCACCAAGTTGATGTGAACTCCAAAAGTTGGACAAAGTAAATGTTTAACTTGGAGGGGTTCACTTTTCTTTATGAAAGTAACAAAAAATAGAAATCTATCAAAAACACAAATCAGGATTCTCATATTCATCACTTTCTTTAGAGTATAGTGTTTGAAAAACAATATAAAATATCTCATACCCCTGATTGATAGGCATGGTATTGAGTATTACAACATACACCGCATACAAACCAGATGAAAAGGCTTGACTCCTTGCTAAGAAATCAAGCCGTACAATCCGCTTAAACTTTTGTTCTGAATTTAGGTCACTACAAAACGCAATATCAGTTCTACGTTTTTCTTACTGCTGTATAAAAAGATTTTTAATTTACTTGGGAAAATGGCAACATGTTGGGGGTGTTGACTGAGTTAACAATTTTTTCACTTTAATATAAATTGTAAAGATGCTTGTTTATCATGCCAATCTAGATCCAGTAAAGCACCATTGATCATGACCATATACGGAACAGTGTGACCAACATCTGCTTCCATAACATACGGAATATCCCCTAATGCCTTAGCACAAGCTTCTTCATAAGTCATACCGGTATCTGAAGAAGGCAGACATACACGACCAATGATAATACCCTTTGCATAGTTAAACCAACCTGCATATTTAAACTGCAGTAACGTACGATAGAAGTTCTCCGCACTTAAAGCAAAGTTATCAAAGTAGTAGATCGCACCATCTTCTTTATACCTTTCTAAGAAAGATAAAGTACCATCATACGGTGTACCCATCAGATCTTTGAGAACATCCATACAACCACCAATGCATCTTCCTGTTACATGGAACTTGTCATAGGGAGACTTCCAAGTATCCGCACTATCATATGCCAATACATCCATTAAGAACTTTGCTTTGGACATATGCATAGGATAAGATTTCTGCTGCAGATCTTTTCCTGTTATGACTTGTAGACCATGATGGATATAATCCCAATCTGTACCTAGGTCAAAGGAACCGGCATTAAAACCATACATCGTAGCAATATCATATAAAGTGGTATAAGGATACAAGATACCAGTAGGGTCTGAAGCACCCATCATCCACTTAGGATGTTCTGCCATTTTTTGAAAATCTGTATATGGTAAGATCTCGTATAAGAAATCACCACCAGCAGCAGCGATGACCATGTTTACTGTGTCATCTTCAAACAAGGACATCAGTTCTATTGCTCTGGTCTTACCATCATTTGAAGCAAGTTCTGATGAACGTACGGATGCTGTTTCATTTGTTTGAAACCCTTCTTTGTGAAGGGTATCGAGTGATTTTGTGAAGTCAGGGATCTTATCCCCAACCCCCGCACTTGGGGCGGGGATACCAATGATATCCCCTTCTTTGAGAAAAGCAGGATAATGCATAAAACACCTCATTTCTTGATCTATGTGAAAACAATACCATAACCATATTGTAAAAGGCAGTGGTAATATAAGCGGGATGATGGTGAAAAGAATGGTGAGAACAGTTTTGGTTACAGGTGGGTCAAAGGGGATCGGACTTGCGGTCGCAAAAGCATATGGTAAACGGAATATGCAGGTCATATTAGCGGCGAGGCATAGAGAAGATCTAATAACTGTTCAGAAAGAATGTGAACAAGAAGGGATGATGGTAGATATATTTGCTGTAGATCTTGCGGATGAGCAAGGACCATTTTCTCTTTTCAAACAGTATCCAGATATCGATATATTGGTGAATGCGGCAGGAATGGGGAATTTAGGACCAGCGGTGGATACGCATATAGAGAAAGATCAAACGATGGTCGATCTGAATTGTCGGGCTGTGCTTGTTTTGTGCAAGTTGTATGGGAAACAGATGCAAAAGAAGAGACATGGTTTGATCGTGAATATTGCCTCAACAGGTGCGTATCAGCCAGGACCTTATACAGCAGCGTATTATGCTTCCAAGTCTTTTGTTCTTTCCTACAGCAGAGCACTGCATGAAGAATTAAAGGAGGATGGGGTATGGGTATCTTGTGTGTGTCCAGGACCTGTACGTACAGATTTCTATGAAAAGTCAGGAGCTGTAGTGCCATCTTATGCTATAACACCAGAAAAGACAGCGGCATATATTGTAAAGAAAGCAGAAAAAAAGACCGTTGTGATATGCGGTCTTAGGGATAGATTATTGTTGTGCATACCATCCTATATCCGGATGATGTATATTAAGCATCAAAAGAAACATGTATTAGAACAGGTCGCGCAGGAAGATCAAGAACATGTTGAAGATATCATCTGATTTAGGGATGGTATAACTTGTACTTGTTACAGAGATCTCTTCACCGTCAGCTAGGATAGAGATCTCAGCCCGCATGGCCTGTTTTTTGTTTTTGACATCGACCGTGTTTGGTACATTTGTATGAAAGGTGATATCTTCACCAGTACGTATATCGAGATCCAAGCTTGTATCTGCTTTTACATTTACTTCCTTGGAACCGACGGGTTCTTCAGCAGTGAAGGTGTCTAATATATCACCTGCCTGCATGACGGTCGTTCTTGTGTAGTTGTCATTCAACCAAGTTAAGATCTTACTTGTGTCATATAGATGGGATGGTACATACATATCTGTCATAGCGTGGTTTGTGACAACGATCAAACGCATACCGTTCATTTCACAATAACTTGCCATGCTGTGTCCACTCTCTAATGTATAACCTGTCTTATCTCCTACAAATCCAGGCAGGGAGATATCCTCTGTTGTAATATACGGCATAATGGTCGCTTCCATTACTCTGCCGGTACTATCTGTATATGTCTTTTGTGAGAATATCTTGACGAAGGTCTCATTTTGCAAAGCATGTTCCATGAGTTTGACGATGTCTTTGCATGTGCTGTAGTGATCCTCTTCATGAAGACCAGTAGGGTTAGAAAAGTGAGTATTCGTCATGCCGTATTCTTGTGCTTTTTTGTTCATCTTATCGACAAAGTCACTGATAGAATTCGCAAATGTATAGGCTAAGGCATTGACAGCATCTGCTCCAGATGGGAGCAGTGTGCCATACAACAGATCTTCTACGGTTGGGGTCTCTCCAACACTCCAACCGACAACAGAAGCATTAGCTTCGTAAAGACCAGCCAACATCTTGTCATCGATCGTCACTTTTTCAGATAGATCTGGTGATTGATCAAAGACGACCATAGCAGTCATGATCTTCGTTAAGGAAGCAGGGAACATCTTCTCATCACTGCCTTTATCCAGTAGATACTGCTTTGTGTCGATATCATAGACAACAGCATGTTCACTATCGAGTATATCTGCTGTTTGGGTTGCATCCTCACCAGCATGGATCGGTAATATAGGTGCGCGTAATAGGGCGGCACACAGCGCCATAGCAATCTTCTTTATCTTCATAGCTTTCATTATATACAAAAGATCAAGAAAGCTTGGTGGGAGAAGCTTGTTTTTTTCTTAAAACGTGAAGATCATATGTTTTTGTATTTGCGTAGTTTCTAGTACAATGTATATACATGGAGGTTTTAGTATGAGAATTGCAGTTACATATGAAGAAGGTCAGGTATTCCAGCATTTTGGCAAGACATCTTTCTTTAAGTTTTATGATATTGAAGGAAGTGAGGTGGTCAGTACACGTGTAAGTGATACAGGTGGTGCAAGTCATCATGATCTAGCTGTATTCTTGCAGCAGAATGGTGTGGATGCTGTGATCTGCGGTGGTCTTGGTCAGGGTATGATCAATGCGTTGTCTATGTGCGGTATTGCTGTATATGCAGGTGCTGTTGGTGATGCGGATGAGGCTGTGAAGAGATTCTTACATGGCAGCATGGGTATGCCGACAATGCAGGGAAGCTGCACATGTCATGATCATGAGCATGGTGATCATCATTGCGGCGGTCATTGCTAAGAGCTGGGAAACCGGCTTTTTTTTGCCCGAATTGTCAAGCCAATTGCAACACAGTTGAATAGTAGACTTCATATGGT
>CAUWCC010000039.1:0-15774 GCA_963556805.1 uncultured Bulleidia sp.
GTTTACTAACAATACTTTCATTTTAGGTATTTCTTCCTTTTGTTTTATGTTGTAATATGGTATCATAAATACGCAGTAAGATGAGTGATTAGCTCAGTTGGGAGAGCACTTCCTTGACGTGGAAGGGGTCATGGGTTCGAGTCCCTTATCGCTCACTGTACGAATCTCCCAAAGATTCGAAAAGAGATTGCCCCCTCGCAATCTCTTTTTTATTTTCGTCTAAATAATGTATAAAGCAAAAGAGCAGATACTTCGGTTTCCCGTTATATCTGCTCTCTTTTCATTTTCTAAGAAATCACTTTCTAGTAATTACTTATTAGTGCTTCTTAATAACGAATCCTGCAGCAAGTGCACCTGCAAGTACGAATGCCCAAGGCATTGCACTTCTTGCGTCACCTGTTGCTGGTCTCTTATCGTTAGAAGGATTGTCTGTTGCTGCATCAACGATGTATGCATGAACATTTACTTCACCCTGAATAGCTCTTACCTTCGTATTAACATACGCACTTACCGGCTGTTCAAGATCAATCTTTCTACCCTTACCGTTCTGTTCTGTGAACCAACCCTTGAATACCTGATTTGCTTTAAGCTCAACTTCTTTCGGCAATACTTCCTTCATCAGCTTAGAAGCATTATCTACAGAAACTTTAACAGACTTTTCACCAATCGTATATGTAACGATTACGTCATCCTTTTCAGGTTCCACTGTAGGTTTTGTTGTCGGCTCTACTGTCGGTTCAACTGTAGGCTTAGCTGTTGGCTCTGTTGTCGGCGTTGGTTCTGGCTTAGTGTTATCAGCCAATACAAGATTAGACTTAGCTTCATACAAAGATCTAATCATGATTTCTACTTCATTAGGATCAGCGGACGTATTTGCTGCAAGTTCTTCTGCAGACTTGATAACATCCTGTAAAGCCTTCCATGTTTCAGGTGTGTACTTGTTATCTGTGTTCTTAACAGACTTTGCATCTGCAATAGCTGCATTCAAGCCATCCATATTAGGAGCAACATCAGCTGCGTGGAGTTTGATCTCAGCTGCAGAACCATTATTATTTGGAGCTTCCAAGATTACAAATCTAACATGCTTTGTTTCAACACGATCAAATGTAATTTCCTTAGCCTGATTGTTATTCTTGAGCGTACCTTCCTTGATCTTTGTATATGTACCTTCTTCTCCTGTATTACTTACAAGGATCTCATACTTTGTAGCAACACCATTCGGGCCACTCTTACGTGGTACATATGTCAAACCATTGATAGCTGTTGGTTTATCCATGATCAATTCAATCCAGTGTGGCATTGTTGTAATAGACCACTTAGAGTGCCACATTGTATCCAAATTACCATCAATTGCCTTTTCTGCAGCAGAACCACCATCCTGTGCGGAAGAAGCCTTTGCATGAGTAACATTTACATAATTGACATTGTTTGAATTAATAACTTCCAAACCATTGATTGCTTCACGCAGACTCTTCTCATAACCATCAACAGTGGACTGCATGGACTTTGGAAGATCTCTACGGATCTGACTCTTAACATAGTTCAATCTAGCTACAGACTGTTCTGTGAAGTGAGACAGATCTGCAGGGATCTGTTCGAGATAAGCATCTACTCTGCTGTAATCTGCCTTAGCGAATTCAGTATTGTTAATAACTTCCTGAATACGAGCTGTCAAAGCATCGATTGCTGCTTTTTCAGGTGCATACTGCTTGAAGATACCTTCAGCTTCCTTGAGCATAGCTGCAAGATCAGCATTCTCACCAGCAACCTTACTTGCTGTTACAACAGCATGATCCAATGCCATTGTGGAGTTGAAGTCAGCCTTTGTACCCAAACGAACATCATCTACATAACCAATGAAAGCATTCTTTGCAGAACCGATCTTATCAATTGGGAACATCTCTGTAGCAAGCAATGGTCTGCTTTCAACACGTTCACCGTCACCGAGAACATCTCTCAATTCACCATTTACATACAAATATGTCTTGTTCTGTTCATTCTTGAATTCCAACTCAACCCATTCGTTAACTGGCAATGTGTAGTTGAAGGAGTAATCATGGTTTTCACGTGTAAAACCAACATTACCTGTACCCTTCTGAACAGCCTTGATGGAACCATATGCACTCTCAAAGAGTACCTGTTCCTTGTTATCAGCTGATGTTCTCTTAACCTTTACACGAAGATCGTTGCCAAGACCAACAGTTGTGAGATCCTTTGTATTGACAAAACTTGCATCACCATTGAGCTTCAAAGCCTTTCTGCCGTCTACTTCAGCGATCTTTGCATTCTTGCCATTTTCAAGATCATGACCAAGACCAGAAGAATCCTTCATATCATCCATTGCATAATGAGCGATCTTACCATCTTCTGTCTTAGTTGTTTCATAACCAAAGTTTGTGGAAGGTGCAGCACCAAGCTTCTTGTATTCAGCATTAGCCTGATCAAGAGTTCTTTCATGCTTACCCCAGAGCTTAGAGGAGAACAAAGCCATTTCATCATCAATACGATCAAAAACATCATATTCAGAAATACCGTTCTCAAGATAGTCTGTCATATCATTCCATACAGCGAAAGCACCACCAAGCATCTGCTTGTCACCTGCTGGGATATGAACACCACCAATCTCATTGATCGGAAGGTTATACAATGTACCCTTATTCAGGTAATCGTAGTAATAACCAGCATTTGGAACAACGTAGTAGTTACCATCGTTGCAGTTGATCAAGTCAAAGCCCTGCTCATACATCTTATCCATGTTAGCCCAGCCGAAGTTCCAGAGGTTCATCTGAACACCTTCTGCACGAACGTTTGTATTACCCTTGATAGATGACAAGGAACCCCAGATACGTGGTGTACGACCAGAATCCTGAACATAACCAAGCATCTCATCCGCAAACTTTCTATAAGCTTCAGCATTAGCTGTATATTCGTCAGCACCAATATGTACGATCGTATCTTTATCGAACACCGGATTCTTAAGATCCTTGCCCATGTATTCATTGAAGATACCCTTTACGAACTGAATGCACTCATCATACTTTGTAGCCAAAGCAAGGTGGTCATTCTGTCTGCCATTTGTACCATGACGAAGATCAGGTCTAACTTTTGTCAAAGCAAGAGAATGTGCAGGAACATCGATCTCAGGAACGATATCTACACCATAAACTCTGGATTCCTTAATGAAATCACGGAATTCATCCTTTGTATAGAAAACATCCTTAGCTGTAAGATCTGCCTTGTTCTTACCGCCATTGCCGCCTTCCTTAATATCAGATTCCAGACGGAATGCAGAATAAGCATCAAATACATCCAGGCCGTTATTTGTATAGTATTCCAACGGAATGAGGTTATCGTTCAAATGTACCTGGAAGTCATTCATCTTATACCAAGACATCTGCTTAACGCATTCTCTCAACCAATCCATTGTGAATGTCTTACGACCTGCATCGAGAATGAAACCACGTACACTGTACAATGGATAGTCACGAGCTGTACCGCAAGCAATATTCTGTGTACTCTTCAAAGACTGCAGGATCGTTCTTGTAGACCAGAAAGCACCACGTGCATCTTCAGCTGTTACAGATACCTTATCTGTAACTTCCATCAAATAACCTTCTTCTTTCAAGCCAAGACTCTTGTCAGTCGTCAAAGCCAAGAAGAAATCACCAGCATTTGCTTCAGCTGCTTCTACTACAGTAATATCTCTACCTGTAATATCCTTATAATCAGCCTTGAAAGCATTTGCCACATCGAGAAGAGCCTTATCTTTGATAACGATACAACTTGTTTCAGTTGGTGTGAATGTACCTGTCGCACCCTTCCACTCTCTCAATTCCGGCATGACTGCTGGAGCAGGATTATCACCCTGTGCAGCCTGGAACTTACCAGGGATCGTAACTGTCTTTTCCATGAACTCATAGTCATTTGGATTTGTCTTACTTGTGAGCTTTACGGAAACAACAACATCTGTATCTACGAGCGGCTGATACAAAGTAAGATTTGTATCTACGATCTGCTCATAGTCTGTACCATTATAAGCAGCAGTATAACCCTTAACTGTAGGCAATGTTAACTGCAGCTTTGTTTTTCCAGATTCAATTGTTTCTGGTACAACAACACCGATCTCCGGTTCTGTTTCTTCTACAAACTTACCGTTATAAACTTCTAATTCATAGATAGAAATAGAATTCCAATTACCATCGCTATCTGGATCCTTTGCATCGAATGCATTTACAAGCAAACGAACATAACGAGCTTTCTGCGGCTGATCCAATACGACCAACTGCTTCAAAGCATCTGGACGCTGTGTAAATGTCTGAACATCTTTCCATGCAGCATCCTGATCCAAGTTCTGTGCATCAGCACCAGCGATCTGAATTTTATAATTTGTAGCCTTTCTTGTTTCCCAGAAAATACGGAAAGACTGAACGTTCTGCTCAGAGCCAAGGTCTACATAGATCCAATGCGGAGCAGCACCAACATTACTTCCCCAACGAGAATTTCTATCCTTTGTGTTACCATCTGTCGCATTTGCTGCTCTTACAGAATCTGCTTCCTGAGAACTTGCAACAGCTGTCTTTCTCAAAGCAAGGTTTTCGGATACTTCCTGCTCTGGTGCAGTTGTAGGTGTTGGTGATGTTTCAGGCTGAGTGGCAGCAGTTGTACCCATGACCTGGAATTCACGAAGAGATACACTCGGATACGCACCAGATGCCTGTGTCTCAATTGTCAGCTTTACATAACGAGCCTTAGCAGGTGTCTGCAATGTAACCTTATGATCCAACGGGAAACCGCCGTTTGTCTTGTCTTCAGACTGATGAAGAACTTTCCATGAACCTTCTGCACCTGTTTCAGAACCTTCGATCTTAAATTTACCGATCTTCTGTGCATCGTTGTTTTCAGACATAACGCGGAATTCGCTGATGTCGCATACAGAACCAAGATCCACTTGTAACCAAGCTGGAGCTTTCTGTTCTGTAGACCAACGTGTGTTCTCATCGCCATCAACGGCATAAGAACCTTTAAAACTTGAATGTTCTGCATTGAATGTAACAGGCTTATTCAAAGCCAGGTTAGTCAAGGCAGCAACTTCTGCTGTTTCACTTGCAACAGGTGTATTTACCTCTTCTGCATAAGAAACAGTGACATTAGCACTTGAGACGATGCAACCCGCACAGATTGCAGCGGCAACAAGCTTTGTTAATGACTTCTTAAACATATTCATTGTTGTCATTCCTCCCCACAAGAAATACGCATCCTTATGGACTGACTACAAAAGGAATGCGCTTTCAAGTAAAGTAAACATACCAAAGGTTAGAAGCTAAATCAAGTGTTTTGTTCACCAAGATTTCAGCTAGTTCTAATTACTGTGCCGACTTAGTCTACTTCATGTTTTTAACTATGAAAATGTATGTTTCTTGTAACCATCAAATAATCTGTACCTAGCAAAAAAATCAGCGATATGTTTCATAGTATTAGGAATTATCTTTGGCCATGGCATCAGTTCTTCAGAGATCTCTAAACCATGGTGAACATACTTAGGAAGTTCTTCTAATAGGTATTCTATATATGCAAATATTCTTATTTATTTGCCTTCGCTATTTCTACGATACTATAGGTCACTGCACTGGCTTCTGCACCTTTCTCACTATCGATCTTTCTCATTCCTCTGTTATTGCATTTTGAAACAACTTTTGCCCAATACTCACACCTTAGTAGATGTGTTATATGATCCATACGCGGCACCACTCTACAAAAACCAAGGTTTTCTAGAAACAAGCTGAATAATCTATGGTTCTTTTAACAGGTACTGATTATTTGGTGCTTACTGTTCCTCATTCACTCAAATGCAAAAAAGAGCAGGTGCAGCGGTATCACGCTACATCTGCTCTTCTGTAGTTATTTAAGCAGTTCTTCAGAAACTACTTATTAGTGCTTCTTAATAACGAATCCTGCAGCAAGTGCACCTGCAAGTACGAATGCCCAAGGCATTGCACTTCTTGCGTCACCTGTTGCTGGTCTCTTATCGTTAGAAGGATTGTCTGTTGCTGCATCAACGATGTATGCATAAACATTTACTTCACCCTTAACAGCTCTTACCTTTGTATTAACATACGCACTTACCGGCTTTTCAAGATCGATTTTTGTACCCTTACCGTTTGGTTCTGTGAACCAACCCTTGAATACATGCTTTGTATCAGCCTTAACTTCCGGCAATACTTCCTTCATCTTCATAGAAGCATTATCCACAGTAACTGTAGTTGACTTATCATCGATTGTATATGTAACGATCACAGCATCCTTTTCAGGTTCCACTGTAGGTATTGTTGTCGGCTTTGCTGTTGGCTGCTCTGTTGGAGCTGGGCTTGGCTTCTCTGGTTCTGGTGTTACATACGTAAATTCAAAATCTTTTAATTTCTTCAATACCTTTGCAACTTCTTCCACAGTAGCATCATCCTTCTCCAGGATCTTCTTTGCCTCTTTTTTGATCTGCAAGTACTGCTGCCAAGATGCATCCGTAATATTACCCTGTTCTACGATCCTATCATATTCTTCTTGCAAGGCACTCTTATCCACTACAAGACTATTCATAGCTTGTGTCAGCTCTGCTGTCTTACTATTTACTTCTTCTTGTGTATACTGTCCCAAAAGCAAGGCTTTTGCACTTTCTACACATGCTGCAAGTTCTGCATATGATACAGTTGTATAACCCTCTGCTTTTATCTTCTCTGCTTCTTTGATCTTAGCTTCTAATGCATCTATTTTAATACGATGCTGCAAAGACTCTTGGGCATGTAATAGCGATGCGGCTGTATCTTCCATCTCTGATGTACATGTCTCTTGATCAGATTTTGCCATAACTTTTTCTGCATTTACCAATGCATCATGGAATACCTTCCAAGAATCTTCTGTATATTCACCTTCTACAAGCTTCTTCGCATCAGCAATAGCATTCTCTAAAGAAGTACGATCCACATTCTCCTCATGAGGTACACAGATACTTAGATCACCAACTTCTACCCAACCTCGTGTATTAGAAGCATTTGGACCAGTGCCCTTTCTCTCGAATGAGATCGTATATGTCCCTAATGGCAAAGATTTCGTAAAAAGTACTGCTCCTTCTTCACGAGAAGCATTATAACAATCGATATCTTCATTATAGACAACATGATTTGCAGAGTCAGCAATTTCAACATGCAGCATACCATGATCACTTGCTTTCACTGTTTTTACTGTAATAGAAGATCCAGTAAACTGTGCTGTCAATTTTCCATCTTCATTCTTTTCTGTTGCACGGAAACCATTAATCAATGGCCACTTACCAACTAGATCTTTTGCCGCAATACTAGTTTCTCTACATCCGTTTTCTTCTAAAGCATCTAATGCAGCTTGTAATCTTGCTGACATCTGATCTACAACTGGCTGTCTTACTTCCGTATCAGCTAATACTTCTCTTACTTCCGGCATTAGTTTATTCAAGTTATAAATACTATCTCTAGTATATCCACCCTTTAATGCTTCTTCTGCAAGTGCTGCTAAACGCTGAAGTTCAGTTTTATTTGTCTCACCATAACCAAGTCTGTTATAGCGATTCAGCAAGAAATATGTACGACTATCCATCACATCTTGACTAGCCGTCGTATGTCTTTCAGCATCCGCGATCGCATGCAGGAAAGCATTCTTCAAGTTTGCTTCTGCATTTACGAAATCCTCTGCATTCGTATCTACAGCTTTTGCTTTTGTTAAGCTATCTTGCAAAGCTGCAGCATCACCTTGTCCATCAGCTGGGATAGATGCATGTAACAGTTCTACTTCAAAGAGGGATGGTTCTCCAATATAACCTGGTTTCAAGATCACTTTAATAGAAGAAGTAACGACTGGTGCAAACTTTGCTGTGTAATAAGCATGATAACCATCACCATTTACTTTATCCCCTACTTTGTCATTGATATCGCCAAGTTTTTTACCTGTATATACAGTTTGATATACATCACCCTGTTTAGCTTGGATTTCAAACGCATGGATACCGTTATTTACAGATACAAACTGATCGAATTTAACTTGATCAATTGTCTCTTCCTGATTCAGGTTAAATGTAATGGCAATGTCTTTCTTTGTATCTACACCTTTTGAAGCCCAGCGTGTTGTTGTATTACCATCCAACATCTTTTCTTTCTCATAACCGCCCCATACATTAGTATGTGAGAGCTCAGTATCTTTGACTGTAGTACCCTTTACAACATACGTATTTGTAAATACAGAACTTACTCTATGTTCGCCATCGAAGAGTGCTGCTCTGACAGTTGTATCACGGTCAGCTGGTAATGTGATCTTTTGGCTGTATTGCTGTGATTCTGCTCTAGGAATAGAACCATCTACTGTATAACGAATGTCATATGGCGTTGTACTGCTCAATGTCAAATCGCGATCACTACCGATCTTGCCGGATGGTTTACTGAAAGATACAACTCTGTTTTGTGTTTTTTCTTGCAGGATAGCAATATCTTTACGCAGATCTGTATTCATTCTTGTAAATGCCTGCAGATCTCCAGTGTTATTACACAAGGAAAGACGAATATCTTCGATCTCGTTATAGAGACGATCAATATCTGTAGATGACAATCCATCATTTGTAGTCAGAAGATATACTTTTTCCTCATTTGCCAAAATAGATCTATACAGATCATCGCATAATTCTGCTTTTTCTAAAACATCACTCAAGTTCTGCTTAGAAGCAATTGCTTCTACAAGTTCATTCTTAATATTTACAAGGTCCGGATGAATTTCTTCAGCAAACTTCTCTGCCTCTGACACCAAACCATCAAGGTCTACTTGTGTCATATCGATCACATATGTATGACCCTTAACAGCTGTAAAATGGATCTGATCTCCATTCTTTTCTACATCTACTGTTTTCTGACCATCACGAACGATTGCCTGGGAAATATTGTCATATTCAGCTGTAAATGTTGTTGAAGCCTTTGGCCCATCATATGTAACTGTAAATGTTTTTGCTTTTCCGTGTGACCATTTTTCATCAATGGTAAAGTTGCCTCTCGCCTTCAATCCCTTTACTTCACCAGAATCCCAAGCAGATGGAAGGGCTGGCAAGAACTCTGTATAACCATTTTGAGACTGCAGCAGCATCTCTGCAACACCTGCTGTCAAACCAAAATTACCGTCAATCTGCCATACTCTACCGCCGTTGAACATCGTCTCACCACCATTTGTGCCATGGGAATCAAACAAGTTATATTGCAAACCTGATGTATTACCACCAACCAAATGATTCAATAAAACATATGCTTGATCACCATTGCCAGTTCTTGCCCAAAGGTTAATCTTATTTGCTTTTGACCATCCTGTAGAATATGTACCACGTTCTGTCAAAGATACGATCGCAGCATCCATATATTCTTTATTTTCTTTTGTGATCAATGTACCTGGATATAGACCTACCAGTTGTGAAACATGTCTCATCTCACCTGGATGACCGATGCCCCAGCCACTGTTTGGGACAGGTATCTCAGCCAGCTCACCTGCTTTTGCATATGACTTATGATGCCCTGATTCTGTACCAACACGTGTTTCTTCATACCATTCTTTAATACCATGTGTTTCGTTGATCTCAATTGGGTCTAACTTCTGCATTTGTGCTTTCCATTGATCCAACTGTTCTTTACTTTCACCAACGATCTCACCAGCGGCGATACATTCTTTATATAATTCCCAAACAAGTGATTGATCATATGTGGTACCTACAGCAGTTGGTCCTTGTTCTGCTGAAAAGCTAGGTGCTACAACAAGTCTTTTCTGACCATCATATGGGGAAGAAGGATCATGGATCACTTGGTAATTTGATGTCCATAGATAATTATCCCAGAACAACGCTGCTTCTTTCATGATTGGATAGATCTTGTCTTTCAGATACTGCTCATCTTGTGTGAATTCATATTCCTGCCACAAGTTCTGCACAGCCCATGCTGCACCTGTTGGATTCCATCCATATTCCTGTGCATTGGATGGAGCTGTCATACCAAATGGATTATTCTCTGTATGAACTGTGAAACCTGTATGATCTTTAACAGCACCATCAATACCATGTACACGTTCAGCTGTTAATCTACCTGGTTCTCTTAGATTATCCATGTATTCCGTAAACGTAGTACCACACTCTGCCAAATTCGTTTCATACACCGGCCAATAGTTCATCTGTACATTTACATTAAAGTGATAATCACCCGTCCAAGCAGAGTCACCGATCGTCCAAAGACCAACAAGGTTGCTCGGCAATGTACCGCGTGATCCTGCAATTGTTAGATATCTACCATATTGGAAAGCAAGTGTTTCTAGATATGTAGAATACTCTCCACTGCGATATGCATCCATCAAATCATTTGTAGCGATATAAGGAGCCGCATCGCCAAGATCAAGACTCACACGGTCAAAGAGTTCTTCATGATCAGCGATATGTCTTTCTTTTAACTGATCATACGATTGATCAGCACATTTCTTAACTCTATCATCTACTGTCTTTTGCAGATCGATCTTTGTATCTCTGTACACAGGGTAATCATTCTTATAGTTTGTATTTTCCCCCATAACGATCATGATTTCATCTGCATCTTTGACCATATACTGCTTCTTATTTGCATCAAATGAGATCTTACCACCCTTTGTAACGATCTTCATAGTTGCTCTAAATTGCAATCCGTTATCTTTCACTGTACCAGAGATCGTATGTGTATGTTCATTCTCATTGAAACTATCTTTGCCAGCCAAACCGTTATTATTGAGTTCCATGGCAATGTTTACATCTAACATCCGTTTCTTTGAAGCACTCAGTTTTGTAACCATCACTTGGTCTGGATAACTAACAAAATGTTCACGTTTGTAATCTACACCTTTATATGTAAAGGCAGTAGATGCAATGCCTTTTTGCATATCCAGCTCACGGCGGTAGTTCTTAGCATTCTGATCATTTACCCCGATTGGACTGTAATCCAACCAAATATCACCAAAATCTTGGTAACTGCCCTTATTTAGATTTTGTTCACCAGGGAAACGGATCGGCTTACTCATACCTAACCCAAGACCTTGTGCATCATTAAAAACATTTGTGGATTTATCATCTAATGTTTCTCTATACTTTTGGATCTCTTCATCTGTATATGCTGTTTGTTTATTACCAAATTGATAATTTGGTCTACTTGTACTTGGACCACCTGTCCAAAGTGTTTTCTCATTGAAATGAATTCGTTCTTTGCCAATACCACCAAAGATCAGATTACCTAAATTACCGTTTCCTAATGGTAAAGATTCTTGCATCCATTCTCCACCGCTGTTTTCAGCAGTATTGATGTTTGCTGGACTTCCATACCACAATTTCATATCTTGATTTACTTGTTCTTGTGATAAGGATACAGGGGCGTATGCTTCCTTGGCATAGGAAGTATGTACGGTATTTGTCATGACTAATAAAGCAGCACAGATACCTGCCGCATAACGTTTAAAACGCATATCATAAACTCCTTTTACTAATAAAAGGGTATGCCGACATGGAAGTGAACTCTCTAAGTTGAAATTTCACTTTGTCCAACTTTTTTGGATCCACTGCAAAGTAGGCTATACCCTTGCTAATAAAGAACTACACTTGTCGTATCGTTCTTTTCTTTTAGATTATTTTTACGATCGTATTAACCACGCTTTTTCAACACAGTCAATCCAACGATTGCAGCCCCAAGTACACAAGCCATCGGCAATGCATCTCTTGTATCACCCGTTGCTGGTTTCTTATCATCAGCCGGCTTAGCAGACGGTGCAGATGTAGGATCTGTTGTTGGCTTAGCGGATGGTGCAGATGTAGGATCTGCTGTCGGCTTAGCGGACGGCTCTGCTGAAGCCGTTGGAGCTGGAGTTGGGGAAGGCTCTGGATCTACAGGTGCCTTACCTGCAACCTTAACAGATACTGTCGTAGAAAGCTGTTCATTTCCACGTGTGATCTGGATCGTCAATGTAACAATCACATCATCTTCTGCTGGAACAACATTTCCTTCTGTATCGATCACAGCTTCATTGTCAGAAGCAATAATAGCAAGTGTTGTTCCTTCAGGTGCATTCGGCAAAACATACTTAGGAGATTCAGCTGTACCTGCAAACTTAAGACTATCTAAGATATCCTTCAAAGGAGCTTCATCCTTAACAAATTCAACACGAATCTTCGTACCCTTACGAATATCCTTGATCGTATAAGATAATAATCCTTCTGTATTAGGAACTTCCTTATCATCGATCAATACCTTAGCAACCTTATAACCCTCATTTGGTGTAAATGTGAACGTTGCATCTGTTCCTTCTTCATAAGATTCTTCGGACGCAGAGATCTGTCCATTTTCACCAGCTTCAGCAGTAACCTTGAACTGTCCACGCTCAATGTTATCACCTGGTGTGATTGTAAACTTATCTAACTGTGGAGACTTTGTATCTGGTCCTGTAAAGACGAGTGTACCTTCGCCAGCCTTATTCACTGTGAAATCAAAGTTAACTGTCTTTGTAACACTGGCGTCTGCACATCCTGCTGTTACTTCACCATTTTGAATATTGCCGCTTTCATCTGTCCACACAAGCTTATTGTTAGCAGCACCGGATCTATATGTTACTACTGCATGATATGTACCAGGCTTTTCAACCTTATAAGGAATACTCAATGTATCACCCTGGTTGAAGCAGTTTACAAACTTACCATTAGATGCCCATTGATTTTCAGCAACTTCCATCTTCCACTGACCATCATTTGGATGTTCATTGTTATGCAATGTACCGAATTCAGCCTCAAGTGTTGCACTGGCATTCTTTCTCCATGGGAAGTTAAATGGATCTTCAGCTGTATATGCTGTTCTTACAACAAGAGAAGCCTTTGCCTTGTTAATAGCTGTTACTGCCTCTGCTACATCAGAAGCCGCAGCATCCACATTATCTACTACCTGACGACCAAATTTAATTGCTGCATCATATGCTTCCCAACCTGCTTTGAATACATCTGGTGACAATGCTTCACCTTCTTCTACAAGCTTACGAAGCTGATCTTTTGTGACACTTTCTGTATCCTTGATCGTAATACGAGCTGTGCTGTTGAAACCAAGAATAGCACCTTCTGTTGTAGATGTAAGATCAGATGTAAAATACTGATCACCTGTCTTATTTGTATTACGTCTTGTTTCTACATTGACAGTCTTTTCTGTTTCACCATCTTCAAATGTAACTGTCGGGATCAATGTTGTATTGTAGTCATCCTGAATTGCAGAACCAGGGTTAGGCTGTGCTGTAACAGTCAACTTACCGCTAGAACCACCTACACGAACCAGCTTCAATGTCTTAGTTTCGTTCTCATTCATCGTATAATTAGAATTCTCGAAACCAACCATGCCAAGACCCTTATTATTGATGACCAGTGCTGCTTCAATACCTACTGCATGATCTTTTACCTTCAAATGCAATGTATGATCACCATCGGTAAGATCTGGAGATTCATACAAGATCTGACCAGTTGCACGTGGAGATTTCTGTGTATTCACAGTTACAGCACTACCATTATCGATCTTAATCTCGACATTTCCGTGATTTGGATCCTTTGTACCAACAAGATATACTTTAGAACCATGGAACTTCAAATCAAGCGTAGCATTAGTATTTGCCCAAGTATTGGTGTTATTCATATACTGGCTGCCTGTTTCCTCATGCCAACCAGTACTGAACTGGAATGCCTTGTCTGGTCCTTTATCAGTCTTAACGTCTAATACCTGCATACCTTCTGGTGCGATTGTAGGCATCTCAAAATCAAGTGTAGCTTTGTATACACCAACTTCTGAAAGCATCGGAACCTTTCCATCTGGTACAGATACTGTAATACGGACCTGATCAGCTGTGATTGGTGTAAATCTACTCAATCTCTTAGCACCGATCGTCTTTCCTTCATCAACTGTCATCCACTGACCGCCAGCTGTATGAACTTCTACTTTATAACTATTGATACGCTGTCCATTCTGAATTGCTTCTTCAATAGAAACAACATCGAACTTCTTCTGACCACCAAGATCGATCAATAGCTTGCCTTCTTTTGTACCATCTGTTGTAGTCCAGTATGTATTATCATCACCATCTACTGTATTACCAGCTTTATATGTCAAGTCATTGCCGCGTACATTATTCGCCTTTATAGATGAACCAGGCTGTGCAGCAAGATTTGTCTTAAATGTATCACGAATATTTGAACCAAATTCCGTTACACGATCCAAGATAGGCTGATCTACCTTACCATGTGAATTTGGTGGTACATTCAACAACAATGTTGCATTATGACCTACAGAAGCAAAGTACATATTAGACAATTCCTTCATTGTCTTAGGCGTATTCTTTTTTGTTCCCCAGAACCAACCAGATGTAATACGTGCATCAGCTTCCGGAACAGTCCACTGGTTACCATTCTCAAGACCTACTGTATATGCACCCTGCTTATTACTATTAATTGTATTTGCTTCTTTATCTACAGTTGATTTAGCCCATGTATCTTTGGCTGCTTCACCATTCTCGTTACCAATCCAACGAACTGTTGTATATGCTTCGGCACCAAACAACATGCAGTCAGAGTCATACTTACCACTTGCCTTACCTTCATTTTTCTGGATCGTATCGAACCATTCTGTAAAGTTATATTCCTGTGCATTGGCACCAGATCCCTTAGCACCATCCATCCAAACTTCTACAAAATGACCCTTGTTGCCGTACTTATCATTCCCAAGGATCTCCTGCAATTGGTTATTGTAATATTTATTATAATCTAAAGCATCATTTTCCTTATTCGTAGGTCTATGATTTTCATCATAATAACCGTAACTCTTATCATGAATG
Source organism: uncultured Bulleidia sp. (assembly GCA_963556805.1). GTDB lineage: Bacteria > Bacillota_I > Bacilli_A > Erysipelotrichales > Erysipelotrichaceae > Bulleidia. The sequence goes on from CAUWCC010000039.1 coordinate 14,908, forward strand.
TCCCATGGAGAAAGGTATAAGCCCATATCCATATCCATGTCAGAACATGCTTTAGAGATCTCTGCCAAGATATCGCCCTGGCCGTTCTTATAAGGTGTATTAGCTACATCATACTCTGTATGCTGGCTGTTCCAAATGCAGAAACCATCATGATGCTTAGCTGTTACGATCAACTTCTTAAAACCAGCTTCCTTCAATGTACGAACCAATGTTTCAGCATCGAAATCTTCTGTCAAAGTAAAGATCTCGCCTGGCTTCTTATCTCCATAATGTTCACCCCATTCGATCTCATTAAAAGTATTTGGACCGAAATGGCAGAATGCGGCAAGTTCTTCTTTCTGATATCTATACTGATTCGGATTTGGAAGAACAGTGTCCTTAGCAGGAGCTGTTGTTTCTGTATCCGTCAACTGGGTGTCTCCGATCCAAGTTTCTTCAGCATGGACTTTTAAAATACCATTTGAAAGATTAGCAGAAGCTAACAATACCCCCCCCGCTAATGCGAATGCTATGCTCTTTCTAAAATAATTTTTCATAGTTTATTCTCTCCATTCATTTCTTACTTTGGCCGCAATATCTCTTTGCAGCGAATACTACTTTCTAGTTAGACCTTCCCATTTCATTTCCACATCTTATTGATCAAAATTGTAAATCAATCACAAATTCGATCTCCTATCACCTCTCTTTTGTGACAAGTACATGCAACATACTTGTTTGCATATGTTCTTATATTCTAATTTCTCTGAAAACAAAAAATAAGAGAATATCCTTCTATCTATCATGAGAAATATTCTATTGTATGGAATATAAACGCCCGAATTTACAATCTAAATGCAACGCATCTCAAAAATAGAAAATGACTCATAA
>CAUWCC010000040.1:0-15712 GCA_963556805.1 uncultured Bulleidia sp.
TAATGATTGTTTATTGATTCAAACCAGCCTTCATGTGCAAGTGACGAGTTTTAAATAATAAATCCGTAAAGCACGGTGTCATATCGTTTTTAGAACCTGGATAAAGTCTATGCTTGATCATAGTTGTGTACATAAAGAAGACTTGTTTTTGTGCATATAAAATGATGTATAAAACCGTGCGGAAAAGATTTGGATTCATGTATTGAAAGTGCATTGCTAGGTATTATAATGATTAAATTCTATGCATTATATGCAGGAAAGGTTATAGATAGGGGGCGGGTAGCTCGGAAGAAAAGAAGATCATATATTTTATAAATTGAATGAATGTATGAAAGGAGAAGACATGAATACTAAGTTCAAGATAAAAAGAGCTGGTGCTGCGCTTGTGTCTGCATTTATGCTTGCTGGCGTGATGGCACCAACCTACACAGCTGTATTTGCAGAAGAAGTAAGTGAGACTGCTGAAACAGCAGTAGTTCGGGAAGTGAATTATGCTTTAGGTGCAAAAGTTTCTGCAAATGACAAAGAAACAGATGATTATGGTCCTGAAAAGGCGGTAGACGGCATTGTTAACCGTGATGCCCCAAAGCCTCAGTCTAGATGGGCTACGCACACAAGTGCCCAACAAGAAGAAAAGGTGCTTACGGTCGATCTTGGTGAAAGCCGTACATTCAGTCATTTGAAGATTGAGTGGGAACGTACTAATATCAAGAATTTCAAGATCGAAGTTTCAGATAAAGCAAATGAAGGATACCAGGCTGTTTATACAAAAACGGATGATCAGAATATCTCAAGTTTAACAAGTGATATTCACTTAGAGACACCTGCTTCAGGTCGTTATGTTCGTTTGACAGTTAGTGCATATGATAAAAACCCAGGTGATTGGCAGTCTGTATCTGTATATGAGTTTGAAGTTCTTGGTGAAGCAGAAAATCTAAGTTTGACAGCAAAAGCAACTGCAGATGGTAGTGAAGATAACAATACATCAGCAGTAAAGGCAAATGATGGTGATGATACGACAAGATGGGCTTCTATTGCAGAAAAATCACCGCATTGGTTGCAATTGACATATCAAAAACCAGAAACGATCTCTTCTGTGAAGATCCATTGGGAGAGAAAGAATGCAAAGAATTATATGCTGCAGACATCAGGGAATGGTACTGAGTGGACAACGATCAAGGAATTTACATCAAAGCCAGAGGATTGGACACAGGTCATCAACCTCGATACACCTGTTACGACACAGTATCTTAGACTGCTTGTAAAAGATTTTGATGAAAATGGTGCTGTAGAAGGACATGATCCTGTCAGCTGGCCGACTGTTTCTGTATATGAATTTGAAACATATCGAGATAAGCTGCCAGAAGCATCTGCCCCGCAGCCTAGTGCAAAAGACACAGCGGATAACTTAGAGATTCCAGCTATTACTGGTGATACATTAGCAATGCCGGCAGTAGACGATGGATATACGATCTCTTTCATTGGTGCTGACTTTGAAGAAATCTTGGATGATGATCTTCATATCCATAAGCCATTAACAGATAAAGCTGTATCCATGAACTTCCATGTAACACGTGAATCTGATCAAACTGAGGCAGATAGTAAAGCATATAGTTTGACTATTCCAGGCAGGTATACAGATGCTGGTGTGAATCCTAAACCAGTTGTAGTACCAGAATTAGCAGAATGGTATGGTGGTACAGAAGCAGGTGATTTCTCCTTCACAGGTAAGATTGCAGTTGCTGAAGATGCCCAAGCATTTCTACCGGCAGCGCAAGCACTTGCAGAAGATATCAAGAGTGAAACGGGTAAAACGATCGACGTTGTCACTGGTAATGGTGAAAATGGAGATATCGTATTCGTAAATGCCGATCCAAGTGAAGCTCTTGGTGAAGAAGGATATTCGATGCAGATTTCTGCTAAGACAACAGTTGCTGCAGAGCAGGAAGCTGGTGCTTATTGGGCAACAAGAACGATCTTGCAGATCTTGGAGCAGAATGAATGTGAAAGAATGCCGAAAGGTGAAACAAGAGACTATCCAAAATATCCTGTGAGAGGATTTATGCTGGATGTTGCACGTAAGCCGATCAGTATGGAGACATTGCAGTCTGTAGCAAAAGAAATGTCTTACTACAAGATGAATGACCTGCATTTGCATCTCAATGATAACTTGATCTTCTATGAAGACTTTAATAGTGCTGAAGAAGCACGTGATAATGCTTATACAGGATTCCGTTTGGAGTCTGATATTAAGAAAGGCGGAAATGGTGGTAAAAACAAGTCTGATCTGACAAATAAAGATATGTCTTATTCGAAGAAAGACTTCCGTCAGTTTATCTTGGATTCTAGAGAGATGGGTGTAAATATCACACCTGAATTTGATGCCCCTGGTCACTCTGGTGCCTTTACAAAGGTTCGTCCAGACCTCATGCTCGATCATGTTGTTTCCGGTCAGCCGAATCGTGCTGGTGAACAATTCAACCTAGCTGAAGAGAAGTATCAAGACAGTTTGAACTTTGTGCAGAGTGTTTGGAATGAATACTTAAACGAAGATATGTTTGATAAGTCTATGACAGTCCATATCGGTACAGATGAATACTATGGTGAAAAGAATCGTTTCCGTGTATTTACGAATGATATGATCCACTTTTTGAAAGAGAAGGGTTATACCGTTCGTATGTGGGGTTCTCTTTCTAATATGGGTGGTTCACAGCCAGTAGATGGTGAAGGTGTTGAATTGAACATCTGGAACACAGGTTATGCTAACCCTGCAGCTATGTACAAAGATGGTTATAAGTTGATCAACTCTATTGACGGTTCGGTATATATTGTGCCAGCAGCTGGTTACTATAATGACTACTTGAATAAGCAAAATCTTTATAATAACTGGGAGCCTAATAACTTTGGGGGTACAGTGATCCCAGCTGGTTCTGATCAGATGCTTGGTAGTGCATATGCAATCTGGAATGACTCTATTGATACACGTGCTAACGGTATTTCAGAATTGGATATCTATGACCGCTTCCAGGATGCATTGCCAGCTTTGGCAAGTAAGAACTGGGGTAAGGGTGCGATGACATTTGAACAGTTGGAAAGTACAGTCAATGACCTTGGCGATGCTCCTGGTATCAACCCTTACAGCAAAGCTTCTCATGATCAGAATGATACATATATGACATATGCATTCGAAGAGGATCATGCTAAGACAGATAGTTCTTTGAATAACAGAGATCTTGGTAACGAAAAGAATGTTTCCTTTGTGAATGATGCATTGACACTTCAGGGTGGTGCAAGCTATGTAGAAACACCACTCAAGACTTTGGGCGTTGGTAATGAATTGACATTCGATGTCACATTGAATGAAGCAAGTGAAGCAGGTCAGATCTTGTTTGAAGCAGACCACGAAGGTAATGAGGATTATGTTCATGATATTCGTATTATGGATGATGGTCGTGTTGGTTTTAGAAGAGAGATGTATGACTACTACTTTGACTATAAACTTCCTGTTGGTCAAAAGGTGACATTGACGATCTCTACACAGTTCAATAAGACAGTATTGAAGGTGAATGATCGTGAATACCCAGCTGTTGGTGTATACCGCAATAGACAGGTAGAAGGCGCACCAGTACGTAAAGAAGGTGTTTCACTTTCTACATTTGAGCTGCCATTGCAGAGGATCGGTTCAAAGACAAATGCAATCCATGGTGTGATCGATAATGTGAATGTTACGGTATTCCATGCTCCAGAAGTTGTGGATGAATACAACAAGACACAATGGACAGGTGAAGCAAATACAGAAACAAATCATGATGATCATGAGGGACTGTTTGCTTATGCATTTGATGGTGATCTTGATACAAGATGGCATTCCAATTGGAAAAATGGTGCTTCAGATAAAGTTACAAATGCAAATGGTAAAGCTGGTAACATGGACAAGATCACAGGTACTGTAAATCTGAATGCTGTATATAACGTCAATAGGATTTATTTCACACCACGTAAAGATGCAAATAGTGGATATATCCTGAAGGCAAATGCTTATGTACATAACGCTGATACACAGCAATGGGAATCAGTTGGTAATGATCTGACTTTTGCGAATAATGGTGAAAAGAAGGAGATCAAGTTTGCGGCTAGAAATATTGATGCTTTCAAGATCGAGGCAACACAGTCTAATGATGGCTGGGTCGCTGTAGCAGAATTCGACATTGATTATTTGGAGCCAAGACAGTTGACAGTATCTACTGCTGTTACTGGTAAGGGCAGTGTATCAGGTGCAGGTGCATATGCAGAAGATACTGATGTGACTGTGCATGCAATTGCAGATCAGGGTGAGATATTTGTCGGTTGGTATGATCAGTTCACAAATGAAAAGCTCTCTGATAAAGCAGATTACACATTCACAGTGCAGGATAATACAGCTTTGGTTGCAAAATTTGGAGATGCATCCGCTAAGCCGACACCATTGCCAACAGGAAAACCGCAAAAGCCAGTAGATCCATCACCATCTCCAACTAGCGCTCCAGAAGGCGGTACACCAAGTGAACAGCCATCTACTAAGCCGGAAGGCGGTAAACCAAGTGCAGGTGAGACACAAACAACAAAGCCGTCTGATGGTAATAGACCAGAGACAGGTGATACAAGAAGTGCAATGCCTTGGGCATTTGTACTTGCTGGCGCACTTGCAGCAGGTTTTGTTGTAAAGAAGCATTGATCGATTTCTAAATCATAATTGCTTTGGTATGTAAAAAGAGCAGATGTAACGGGATACCGCTGCACCTGCTCTTTTATCTTATTCTGGTTTTGCAACAAGGAAGAGATTGTTTCTTTCCTCGATACCCTGCTTCTCAAAGAAGTCATACATTGTCCAGTTGTAGTAGAAACGTTCAGCTGGATAAACACCATAACCATCCTGATTGTGGTCTGTTGTGTCATAAGAGTCAGCTACGATGATCACATCATCCTGAGTTGTATCTGTACCCATGTTATCGTAACCGATGATTACCTGCCAATGACCACCCCAGTCATTCCAAGCAACGATGACTGGTTCTCCCTTCTTGATATGATCCTCGATTGCTTTTAAAGATGTTGCTTCATAGAGCGCATCTTCATCATCCATATAGTCATATGTAGACTCAAGCTGGAATCCACCCACCTTCTCAAAGATCTCGATCTCCTGTTTTAAAGTAGTTGCTTCTGGTGTCAAACCATTAGAACGGAACTTGGCAAGATCTTCTTCTGTATAATCATCGAGTTTGTCGTAATGATCTAAAACCATCAAAGCACTGCAAACACCACAAGACCACTCAGATGTCTGCTGGTATGTCTTGAAGTTAGAGATGATAGACAATGTATCATTTGACTCCATGTTGTAGAAATCAAGCTGGTTGAAGTAAGGGGAACCCTTGTGATCTGCTGTTCTTTCTACACTATCCGCACCATCTTCCTTAGAAAGATCTGTCTTGTAAGGAATCTTCATTTCATCTGAATAATTTCCTGTTGCAGGAGTTTCTTTTGGTTCACTAGTAGCACTAGGAGCAGGGGAAGCACAACCTGCCAAAACGAGTGCACTCAAAAAGCACGTAGTAATTTTCTTCATTTTCTTTTCCTCCGTATTTTTGATTATGTACTTGTTTATATTCCCCAAAGCATTATGAAAACATTCTTTGCCTATCTATATGCGTATGATTTGCTTTGGCAGAAAATCTTGAGTCTATACAGTATAAATATACTTTTACCACTCTTATTGATGTTACAAGCACTTCATAGAAATGAGTTGTAAAACTCTCAACAAGTAGTCACCTGTCGCAATTTCGGCTTTTGATCTGGCTGTCCGTATGGCCGTTTTTGATTGATCAAAACTAGGAATATGAATTCCATATAGGTCTTAAAGACCCATCCAAAGTTGGATGATGTGATAAACTCAGATTTTCTATCCCCCTTTACACTATTATCACGGTTTGAATTATACATTTAGGAAATGCTGCTAGCAAGAAAAATAATATAAACAAATGAAAAAAATTATGAGGGGTACTTAAATACACTTTGCTATATGTATCTAAACAATAGATGAACTATTTTTGTAGGGGATAACAAAAGGAGGTATAGAAAGAGAAGATAAGCTTGGAAATCCTGTTATCTTTCTATCAATATTCTTCTTTCTTTGTTTTTATGTTTCTGGGAATAGAGAAACAAATAGATCGTCACACTTGAAAATATTTTTGGATATAAGCATAATCCAAATACTGTATGTGGTACAGGGAAGGAAATATATGAGAAAGAACATTTTTAAAACAATTTTCTCTTCAGCTTTAGCATTGACTATGGTCATGCCAACTGTCATTGCGGCAAGGGCAGAAGAACCGTCATGGAAGACGGGAATTAAAGATCATTGGAATTTTGAAGGTGAGAAACCTCTGGTGAGTGACCATAACACAGAAGGTACATTACATGGTTCCCATCTTTCTGTAGCAGATAGTGGAGATGCTTGTTTTGGCAAGGTGCTTCGTTTTGGAGAAGGAACAGATAATTATTTTGGTCTGAACAATTACATCAATACAGGTAAAGGAAAGACCAGTTTTGCTATGTGGTATCGCTATGATACGAATATCAATGATCCGCATAAAGATAAATCTACAGTTCTGCTGCAGCATGAGGGAAATGGCAAATCCCTGCTTACTCTCAATGCACAGGGGAAATATAATACTTTTATCAATGGACATGATGCGTATTCTACGACAACGGTAGAAAAAGGTGATTGGGAACATATTGCAGTTGTTTTTGATCAAGATGCTAAAACCGTTACATATTACATCAATGGGGAAAAGGAAGAACCAAAATCAATTGGGAATGGTGCTAGTGATGCTGTCTATTCTCTTAGAGTAGGTGCACATAAGAATGCAGGTAATACAGACCCTCATCCAATGAGAGGTGATATTGATGAGTTCTATGTATATGATCGTGCTTTGACAGATGCCGAAGCAGTTGCTTTGTATGAAGATAAAGCTGCTCCTTTGACAAAGAAGGATTTGGACGCAAAGATTGCAGAAGCAGAGCAAACACTATCGGATAGTAAGCTTCCTGTTACAGATGAAAGTGTTGCAGCTTTGCAAGGTGCGATCGATGCAGCCAAACAGGCTTCTTCAGCTGGAAAGCTTGCTGGAATGGAGACAGCTTTACATTCATTGCAAGACGCGTTGAATACATTTAAGAGTGAATTGCCTATTTCGTTGGATATCGACTTGAATCAAACGATCAGAGAGATCGATACTGATTCTATTTTCGGTATCAACCACCGCTATGCATTCAACGGATATGGTACTTTCGATTCTAAGACGATGAAAGTTAAAGATGATTTTAAGAGATTGTATCAAGATGCAGCTTTTGGTTCTCTTCGTTATCCAGGTGGTACGATTTCCAACCTCTTTAATTGGAAAACAACACTTGGGCCTAAGGAAATGAGAAAGAAGCAGATCCATGGTTTCTACAACAATGATGGACAAGGTGGTATTGAGCCTAACTTTGGTATTGAAGAAGTTGCTGACTTTGCGGATGAAGTCAATTCTGAGATCGTTTATGTATACAGTCTTGGACGAGGAACATCTAAAGATGCAGCAGATCTGATCGAATACTTAAATGCCAAGGTGGGAACAAATCCAAATGGTGGTATCGACTGGGCGAAAGTACGTGCAGATAATGGCCATCCAGAACCATACAATGTACGTCATTTTGAGATTGGTAATGAAATGCAGCAGAACCACTGGGATGATGGTAGATCTTCACAAGGGTATTGGCTCGATTATGTGCCGGGCAGTGCTGTTAATGCGTATATCGAAGGTGGTACAGCATCTTTAGATAAACGATTTACGGTTTGTGAAGAAGATTGGAATAAGAAAGCTTCAGTGAGTGATGGTAAGCCGAATCTTGTTCGTTACTTACGTTATGCAAATGGCAATCCAGGTATGCTGCAGGGGGATAAAATCGTAAAAGACCCTAAGCATAAAGCAGTTGAAGATGGGGTTAAGGTATTTGTTGGTACAGATGGAAATATTGCTGAATGGAAGGTAGTAGATGATATTAGCAAGCAGCCATTTGATGCTAAGGTATGCACAGTGGATTATACAGATGGTACGATTCATTTCGGTGATGGCGTACATGGTGCTATTCCTGAAAAAGGAAAGAACATCTATGCTTCTTATTCTGTGAAACATGAAGGTTTCTTGGATATTTCAAAGGCAATGAAGGATACGACAGCTAAGATCAATGAGATCGAAGGAACAAATCATGAAGCTTTGGTATATACAAGTTATCAAGCTAAAGGTTTCTGTGATCGTATGACAGAATTGCACAAGAATGATCTTTATGATGGTATGACAGTTCATCCATACTCTGGAACAGTAAAAGGGTCCTCCAAAGAAGCGTTCTATGATGATGCTATGAAGAAGGCTGAAGATAAGAGTATTAAAGAAGTTCGTGATATTGTGAATACTTGGTTCCCTAAGGGTGAGAACAAGGTTCCAGTCATCAGTGAATTTGGTATCTTTAGAAATACAGAAGCACAGCTTCGTTCTCAGACAAATGCTTTGTTTACTGCAAAAGTAGCACTTGAATATGCAAAACTAGGAAGTCCATATATTCAAAAACATTGTTTATCTGACTGGTATTCCTCTGGGGCAGATTCCCTTGGACCTACACAGCAGGCAGTGATCCAAGTTGTTCCTGGTGAAAATGCAGATTTGAAGACAGGTGAGGGTGACTTTACATTCTTCTCTACACCATCTGCACATGTATTCAAGATGTTGAATTCTGGTTTCGGTAACACACTTGTAAATGCTGAGTTTGCAAGTATGCCTAAATTACAAAATGGTGTTTCTGCCCTGTCTTCTCTTGTAAGCAAGGATAAAGATGGGAATGTATATGCTGCTCTTGTGAATGTGGATCGTGAACATGATCATAAGATTAGTTTGCATCTAGGTGATATGGATCTTAGTGGTTATAAGATGGTTATACAGCGCTTGGAATCTAATGATATTGCGGATGAGAATACACCAAATGAGCCGCGTAAGGTACAAGTGACTGAAGAGACGACAGATGCCGTTAATGATCCGGTGATCCATCTAAAGAAGCATTCTTTTGCAACTGTTAAGTTGATCAAAGAGGAAGTGTCTTATACACAGGTAATTGAACCGACTGAGAATGGTACAGTGACTTCAAGTGTGGACGGCAATATCAAAGCGGGTACATCTGTGACATATACATTTACACCAGCTGATGGTTTTCATCTTTCGACAGTTGTGGTAAATGGAAAAGAAGTGACTGTGTCAGAAAACGGAACATATACGATTGATCAGGTAAATGAAAATCTGGTCGTCAAAGCTGTTTTTGCAGAGAATGAATCAAAGCCGACAGCAAAGCCTACAGCTGAGCCAACAGCAAAGCCTACAGCTGAACCGACAGCAAAGCCTACAGCTGAGCCAACAGCTAAGCCGACAATAACACCAACAGTGGAACCTGAAAAGGATGCTGTGATCGTTACATATACGATTGCTGGTAAGCCTACTACAGTTACTGTGGATGATGCTTCTAAGAAGATGAAGGAAGTATTGCCGGAAGTTAAGGTTGATACAAAGCATGTATTCAAGGGTTGGTTCACAAAACCAAACGGTGAAGGTACAAAGATTGATCTGGAACAGCCAGTAAGTAAGTATGTCAAGGCAAAAGAAAGAGCTATTAAGGGTGAAGTAAAGGTCCATGCACATATTGTGGATGCACCTGTAGTATCTCCAGTTCCTTCAGATACACCACAAAAGGATGCTGTGATCGTTACATATACGATCGATGATAAGCCAACTGCAGTTACTGTGGAGGATGCTTCTAAGAAGATGAAGGAAGTATTGCCGGAAGTTAAGGTTGATACAAAGCATGTATTCAAGGGGTGGTTCACAGAACCGAACGGTAAGGGTACAAAGATCGATCTTGAACAGCCAGTAAGTGCATATGTTAATACAAAGGTAAGAGCTATTAAGGGTGAAGTAAATGTTCATGCATACATCGTTGATGCAGCAACGGCCAAGCCTACAGATAAGCCTTCTAACGATACGAGACCAGCTACAGGTGAAACAAGAAGTGCAATGCCTTGGGCATTCGTACTTGCAGGCGCACTAGTAGCAGGATTTGTGATCTATAAGCGAGGATAAGATATAGATAAAGCTTGTTTTCTTGAAGAATGGGAAAACAGGCTTTTTTATTTGGGATAAAAGCGAGGAATGTAAGATGGAATACGTATATAGGTAGAGAAGAAAGGTGATCATAGAGTCAAAAAGGTGTGAAGATGACATTTGATGAATTTCAAGAGTTGGTGGAGGAAAAAATCTTGGCGTATCTACCTGATGTATATGAAAATGCAGAGGTCCAAACTTTTTACATGAACAGTTTGAACGGATCCTTCCATGCATTGCAGGTAAATGGAGGAAAGGCTGGATACTGTCCTGCTATAAATATAGAGAAATATTATGAAGAATATCAAACAGGAAAGACGGTAGATGAAGTGCTGCATGAAATGGCAGGTGTAGTAGCAGAAAATAGAAGAATGATTGATGTGGATGTGATGAAAGATTATGAGAAAGCATCCAAGAGATTGTTTATTCGGGTTTCATCCGTTATTCGAAATTTGGCTTTTTTAAAGAGAGTACCGCATCGTATTGTGGATGATTTGGTGCTTACGTATCATGTTGCCATTGATTTGTTACCGGAAGAATTTGGCAGTGGTGTGATCACGTATGATGTGATGCAAATGTATGGTGTGACCGAAGAACAATTGTACTATGATGCAATGCGATCATGCCCTGATGTACTTGGTGCGAGTGTGCAATCATTGGATGAAGTACTATTCCATGGACCAGCACCATTTGATGATTGCGGAGCAGCTAAAGAGATTCGTATTGTGACAGGTTCAAAAGCAAAGTTTGGTGCTGCGATCCTGTTTTGTCCTGATATGATGCGAGATATTGCCCAGGAAATGCAATCCAGTTATTTTGTAATACCATCTTCCATCCATGAAGTGATGCTGATACCGACTGATGATCCCAGTGATTATGAGAGATTGGAGAATATTGTACATAGTGTGAATGCATCTTGTGTAAAGTGTAAAGATCTATTGTCAGATCATGTGTATTACTATGATGCAGAGATAGATATGTTTTCTAGAGCAGACAGATTTGTAGAATTGCAAAAGGAGGCAGAGGATCTTCTAGGCCAAAATGTATGAAATACTGGTTGTCATGGTATAATTGCACATACAGGAGGCTATATTGATGCTTAGAAAAGAACAATTGGAGAAGTATTTGTCTCTATGCATGAGATCTGAAGCAGATTTTGCTGAAATCTATGAAGAGAGAGAAAAAACGGAGTTGATCTCCATGTTGAACGGGAAAACAGATGATGTGAACCGTAAGACAATATGTGGAATTGGTATTCGTTTGTATAAGGGCGTACAGTCTGTTTATGCATATGGAAATGATATGTCTGACAAGGCAATCTTAGATTTGATCGAAGGTCTACGTCATGCCATCGGCACTGCAGATGAAGGCAAGGGTGTTGTGCTGGAAAAGAAAGAATATGAAAACCTCCACCCAGTAAAGATTGATTTTGAAAAGACAACATTGCAGGAAAAGACAGCTTTGTTGGCAAGAGGTTTGAAGGCTGCTTCAGAAACAGATGAGCGTATCGTGAAAACAAATGGATTTTTGTTGAATGTGAAACAGCATGTACAAATCAGTAACTCAGATGGTCTATTGGTCGAAGATACACGTGTTCGTACACGTATGAATGTCGAAGCATTCAGCCGTGAAGGGGATAATTTGCAAAGCGGAGCACACCGCCCAGGTGCAGGTATGGGTCTTGAATTCTATGAGACAACAACACCGGAATCTATTGGACGTGAAGCTGCTAGAACAGCTTTGGTCATGCTGCAGGCAGGCGAGTGTCCATCTGGTAAAATGCCGGTCATTATCGATAATGGTTTCGGTGGTGTTATTTTCCATGAAGCATGCGGACATTCCCTGGAAGCAACAGCAGTTGCTAGAGATTCCAGTGTTTTTTGCAACAAACTTGGACAAAAGATTGCCTCCGACTGTGTAAGTGCGGTGGATGATGGTACGATCCCGAATGCATGGGGTTCTGAAAATGTGGATGATGAAGGAAACTTCCAGAAGAGAAGAGTCTTGATCGAAAATGGTGTATTGAAGACTTACATGGTAGATCGTTTGAACGGTAGACGTATGGGCGTGGAATCCACAGGCAGCGGAAGAAGAGAATCCTACCGCTATGAACCTACTTCTAGAATGTCAAACACATTTATCCTGCCTGGTCATGATAAGTTTGAAGATATGCTGAAGGGTATTCAGAAAGGTCTGTATGCTAAGAAGATGGGCGGCGGCAGTGTCAATCCGCAGACAGGTGATTTCAATTTCTCAGTAGAAGAAGGATATTTGATCGAAGATGGTAAAATTACAAAACCTGTGAAGGGTGCTTCCTTGATCGGTAATGGTCGTGATATTTTGATGAATATCGATATGGTAAGTGATAACTTAGAACGTTCTCAGGGTATGTGTGGTTCCTGTAGCGGCAGTGTGCCAACAGATGTTGGACAGCCAGCGATCCGCGTATCCTCAATTACAGTAGGAGGTACATCGAATGAATAAACAGGCTTGGATGGATAGAGCTCAAGAACTTGGCTTTGATGCATTTGAAATCTATCGCTCTATGGTAGAAGAGACACAGATGACGTGGTTTGAAGGCAGCCTGGATACATTTGTCAGCAGCCATGTTACAGGTACAGCATTGCGTGGTTTAGTCGGCGAAAAGATGGCAAACTTAGCAACAGAAAACCCGCGTGATGAAGAAATGGATGAAACATTGCAAGGCATGAAAGAAATGGCTGAAACGATCACAAGTGAAGATGCTGGTATTATTCGCAGCCCGATGGACATCCATGTTTCAGCTAAAACAAAGAAGTGGAAAAAGCCGTCAGAAGATAAGGTGAAGGAAGTACTTGGTTCGATTGAGAAAAAGATCAAGGTATATGATGAAAGAATTAAGAATGTCACAGATCTGATCTTTGTATCACAGAAAGAAGTGCGTGAGATCGCTAATACACATGGTATCGATCTTTCAGATGAAGCAGAAGGCATGATCATCATGTGTCAAGCTGCTGCAAGCGAGGGCGAAGTGGTAAAGACAAACTTCATTTCTAAAGTAGTAGAAGATTTGGATACATTTGATGAAGATGCATTTGTCAAGAAACTTTGCGATGAATTGCTTGCTAGACTTGGTGGTTCTAGTGTGCCGAGCGGAAACTATAAGGTGATCATGGAAAAAGGTGCGATGACATCTTTGTTCCGTGCTTTTGCACCGATCTTCAGTGGTGAGAATGTGGCCGAAGGTGTTTCCCCATTGACGGGCAAGATTGGCGAGAAGCTCTTTGCAGATTGCATTACGATCGTAGATGATCCACAATGTGCAGCGGCTTGCGGTCAGGTGGATTTTGATGATGAAGGATGTGCATGCACAAAGAAAGAACTTGTTAGTCAAGGTGTATTGAAAACGATTATCCACAATTCTAAGAGTGCTGCCAAGATGTTCACAGAAAGTACTGGTAATGGTTTTAAAGCATCCTATGCTTCTTCAGTGGGTGTAAAGATGATGAATTGCTGTATTGAGCAAGGTACAAAGAGTTTAGCTGAACTTTGCACTGATATGGGCGAAGGTATTGTGATCACAGATCTAGCTGGTTTGCATGCTGGTGTAAATACTGTTACAGGTGACTTCTCATTGCAATGCAGCGGTTATGCTGTTCGAAATGGTGTTCGTACACATAGTGTGGAACTGATTACGATCGCTGGTAATTTCTTAGATCTGTTAGCTGATGCCGAAGCAGTTGCAAATGATTTGGAATGGGAAGATAATACGATCGTTTCTCCAAGTATCGCGGTTAAGTCTTGTTCTATTGCTGGTGAATGATCATATAGTATTAGAATTTTTGCGAAACCGAAAAGATTTGTTTTACATAAAGAGTATGCGGTGCTAATATGGAAAAGTACCGCGAGTGTAGTTCAATGGTAGAACGCCACCTTGCCAAGGTGGACACGGCAGTTCGATTCTGCTCACTCGCTCTTTTTTTTGCTTTTTTTCATGTTGATATATCAACTTAACAAAAAATTTACTATAATATAACTAACAGGTGGTGGTAAACCACATGGGGTTTTGCGCAAAATAATGCGGGGTGGAGAAAATGAAAAATAAATTTACAAAAGAGGAGCGCAACTGGATCCTCTACGATGTCGGTAATTCGGCATTTACTTTGCTTGTTACAACAATGATGCCGCTGTACTTCAATTCCTTGGCTGCAGCAGGTGGTGTATCCGAAGTGGATTACCTTGCTTGGTGGGGATATGCAGCATCGATCTCGACAGCGATCGTAGCCATTCTTGGACCGATCATCGGTACTATCACAGATACAGAAGGATATCGCAAACCACTGTTTACAGTTTTTGTGATTTTGGGTGCTGTACTTTGCATTATGCTTGGACTTGCCAAACAATGGGTATTGTTCCTTGTTCTATTCATACTAGCGAAGGTTGCATATAGCACATCACTTGTAATTTATGATTCTATGCTGAGTGATGTGACAACAGAGGATAGATTCAGTAATGTCAGTTCGCAAGGTTATGCATGGGGATATATTGGATCATGCGTTCCATTTGTTATCTCGTTGATTTTGGTGCTCATGCATGAAAGTATTGGTCTTACAATGGGGACAGCTATGCTATGTGCGTTTGTGATCAATGCTGTTTGGTGGGGAGCATTTACGATTCCATTACTCAAGTCCTATAAACAGAAACACTTTGTTAAAAAATCAGAACGTTTAGCTTTAACAGAGAGTTTTAAACGTATCGGCAAAACACTTTCTCATATCAAAGATCACAAAGGAATCTTCCTATTCCTGCTTGCATTCTTCTTTTATATCGATGGTGTTTATACGATCATCGATATGGCAACTGCTTACGGTTCAGCAATCGGACTGGACAGTACGGCGTTATTGCTGGCACTCCTAGTGACCCAGATCGTAGCATTCCCATTTGCGATCCTTTTCGGTAAACTTGCTTCAAAAAAGAAGACGAGCACACTGATCTCTGTGTGTATCTTTGCTTACTTGTGCATTGCTTTGTTTGCTATCACATTGGCAAGCGAATGGCAGTTCTGGGTACTTGCTATATGCGTAGGTATGTTCCAAGGCGGCATCCAGGCACTATCCCGTGCGTACTTTACAAAGATCATTCCTGCTGAACAAAGCGGAGAATACTTCGGCCTGTATGATATATGCGGTAAAGGGGCAGCATTCCTCGGTACATTTATCGTATCTTTCGTTACACAATTGACAAACAGCACACAACTTGGTGTTGGTGCTATTTCAGTTATGTTTGTGATCGGATTCTTCCTCTTCCGCAAAGCAGCAAAAGCAAATATACAAATTGCAGATTAACAAGAAGGACAGGTAATGCCTGTTCTTTTTAGATGGTTAGGAACGCTGCTGAACAGGCTGCAGAAATCACCTATGTGAATACCATCTAACTACCTTGCAGCTACTCGATTTTTTTACTCCCGAATTGTCAAGCCAATTGCAACACAGTTGAATAGTAGACTTCATATGGTG
>CAUWCC010000041.1:0-15453 GCA_963556805.1 uncultured Bulleidia sp.
CTTAATAGCAAATATATTTATGAAACTTTACCCACCCTGGGTACAGAAGAGCCGACTAAATTCAACAAATGGAGAAATGGAAATAAGAGAAAGACTAATTTCTACTTCGCCGCCTTCAAAGTGGAAATTAACTTTTCACTTCAGTTTCTAAATTTTTTTATAAATTTCGCTTGCAATATATTCCATGTTTGGTTATTATAAATGAGCAGTTGGCGAGTTGGTGAAGCGGCTTAACACACCGCCCTTTCACGGCGGCATTCACGGGTTCGAATCCCGTACTCGTCACCATATATAAAGCAGGTCAGATGATCTGCTTTTTTTCTATTTTAGGTTCATAAGAAAAGTGAACCCTCCAAGTCAAACATTTACTGACATGTACCCCACTTCCTAGTTCTGTCTAGGATTTGGGGTACATATCACTTTTGGGGTTCACTTCATAGTTTCATTGTTTTCGATAATTTCTTCATTCTCTTATACAAAGAACTGACAAGGATAATCACCGCTGCGATCCAAGCAGCAGGTTCTGCTACCAACATAGCGGTTTCTCCGATCAAATATACAGAAAATATGGAAATCAGGATCCTGGCTGCACATTCAGCAATACCTGACATCATCGGCATGAAGGTATCCCCTAAACCTTGCAAGGCACTTCTTACGATATACAGAATATACAGAACTGGTAATGGTATTGCCATGATTTGCAGGAATAGATAAGCTGTATCGCCTGCTGCAACCACTTCTCTACCACTTCCTGTCAAGAACATACCCGTAACTGTTCTACCAAACACCAGCATACCCAATCCAATCAAACCGCCTGTTATGACCGCAATGATGCATGCATCTTTAATACCTTTCTTCATACGATCATAGAGCCCTGCCCCATAGTTTTGTCCAATATATGTCATGATGGCAAAACCATAAGCAACCGATGCCATTTCAAGAAGACCATATAACTTACTCGCAGCGGTATAACCAGATATGAAAGAGAGATCACAACGATTGACTTGTGATTGGACAACAAGACCTCCTAAAGATATGACCATGTTCTGCATCATCATAGGTCCGCTGAGTGCTAATAGTTTCTTATCCATGCCAGGAACTTTACTAAAGTGGTCTTTCTTTAATTCCAGCCATTCGATCTTTGATATAGCAAAGATACAGAATAGACCAGCACAGAATTGGGCAATGACGGTTGCCCAAGCAGCACCTTGTACACCAAATCCAAATACTTTAACAAACAACAGATCCAATACTACGTTCAAACAAGCAGATATAGCAACAGAATAGAGCGGTGTCTTACTATTGCCGAACGCTCGTAATACAGAAGATCCGAAATTTAATAACATAACTGCCGGCAGACCCATGTATATAACACGCAGATAAGCGGATGTTGTAGGCATGAGTTCCATTGGTGTATGCATGATATGCAGCAATGGTTTCATCAATAACAACGCTCCTGTTGTAATCACAGCTGTCATAATCACACTCAATGTAATAACATGCGCTAAAGCATGATGGAGATGATCTCTATCATCTGCTCCAAAGTCTTGTGACAGCATGATAGCAAATCCTTGTGATACAGCCTGGATCACAGATATCATCATGTAACATAACCAATCGGCTGCACCAAGTGCCGCTAATGCATCAATACCAAGTGTTCTGGATACGATCAATGTATCCGTCATAATATATACCTGCTGTAGCATATTACCCAGCATAAGCGGTAATGCAAACCGCATCATCAATTTAGAGGGACTTCCCTCTGTCATCTTCATTGTAGTTTCACGCATGTTCGCATTATATCATACCAAAGAAAAAACGGGACTCAGCCCGTTTTACACTTTATGCCTTCATAGTCATACCATGTTCTCTTAACATTTTTCTAAACTCTAAGAAGAACAAAGTAGCTGTAGAAAGAACTGCGATCGTATCAGCAACCGGTTCTGCCAAGAATACCGCCATAACCTTGTCCGCAAAGAAGTGTGGCAGGATCAAGATCAATGGGATCAAAAGAATGATCTTACGCAATACAGCCAAGAACAAAGATGCCTTTGCATTGCCCAAAGCAATGAATGTCTGCTGGCAAGCAACCTGAACACCAAAGATCAAAGATACTGCCATGTAAATGCGAAGTGCCCAACATGTATACTTTGTTAATTCTGGATCTGGTGTAAAGATACCAACAAATACCTGTGGCATAAACACCGCAATAGCCCACAAAATCGTAGAATAAATAACACAACTCTTCAACAGCAAGAAGAACGTCTTCTTCACGCGATCCAGATTTTCTGCACCATAGTTATAGGAAACGATCGGCTGTGCACCCTGAGTAAGGCCTTGCAGAGGTAACATACTAAATTGCATAACACTACTCAAAATCGTCATAGCACCAACCGCAATATCTCCACCATATCTCAACAAAGAAGAATTGAAGCAGACAGAGATAACACTTTCTGTAATCTGCATAATGAATGGAGACATACCCAAAGCCAAGCAATCCTTAAACAAATTCCATTCGATCTTCAAATTCTTAGTTTTAATACGCAGCTGTGTTCTCTTACCAAACAAGAAACACAATACCCACACAGCAGAAATACCCTGTGAAATGATTGTTGCCAAGGCTGCACCCTGAACACCCATATCAGCTCCAAAGATCAAGATAGGGTCTAAGATGATGTTAGATACAGCACCAATGATGACACTCATCATGGAAACATTAGCAAAACCTTGTGATGAAATAAAGAAATTCAGCCCTAATGCAATCTCTACAAACAACGTACCAACAGCATAGATCCTCATGTAAGATAATGCATACTGGATCGTATTTGCACTCGCTCCAAACATCATCAACAGATCTTCACCAAACACAAGCAGGATGATCGTCAACAAGATACCAGAGATAAATGTAGCAGCTGTACAATTGCCCAAGATCTTCTCTGCTGTATCATTATCCTTCTTACCCATCATGATAGCAGCCTTTGTAGCACCACCAGCAGCTACTAAAGACGCAAAGGCACTTACTGCCATGATGACAGGTAAGCAGACACCAACACCCGTTAAAGCCACTGCCCCAACGTTCTCAATATGGCCAATATACATACGATCGACCATGTTGTACAAAACATTCACGACCTGTGCCGTAATAGCAGGTACAGACAGCTTAAACAACAACTTACCTACCGGATCTTTACCAAGATCCGCTTCTTTTTTTTCTTTCTTTTGCTTCAGCATAAAGTACTCCTTTCAATCGTATACGATTATATCATTTATAAAAGCCAACCACACCATACCCTCTGTCTTGTTTACAACACTTTCATCTTTTTGTATGAACGATACCTATCGCTTTATCGCAAACAAAAAGAGACCCAAAGGTCTCATGCATGTCTACCAGTACTATATACAACGACAGCCAAGAATCCTGGTCCAATATGTCCCATGATCACTGGCCCCAATCGATACAACCCAATATCTGTATATTCTGGATACAGCTCACAGAATTTATGGTAGAACTCCTGTCCTTCTTCATCATCTCCAGAGTAAACAACACCAATATGATGATATTTCGTTTCTGGACACATATCTCTGCCGATGTCTTCTAACAAAGTCTTTACGCACTTCTGATGTCCTCTTACTTTGTTATAGGCAACAAGCTTTCCTTCTTCATCCACACGAATCAAAGGCTTCACTGACAACAAAGAACCAACGATAGCAGAAGCATTCGATAATCTTCCACCTCTACGCAGCCACTTCAGATCATTGACCATGAAACGACCATTGAACATATTCTGATTCTCATTGATCCAATCTATGACCTCATCCATGGACTTACCTGCATCCCGCATCTTGACACAATCCATGATAACAACTCCAAGCTGCAATGTAACACAAGTACTATCAATGATCTCGATCCTACGATCAGGAAACGTATCCATCAACT
This sequence comes from uncultured Bulleidia sp., assembly GCA_963556805.1. Lineage (GTDB taxonomy): Bacteria > Bacillota_I > Bacilli_A > Erysipelotrichales > Erysipelotrichaceae > Bulleidia. The sequence goes on from CAUWCC010000041.1 coordinate 3,938, forward strand.
CCCGTGCAGCCAACAACGCATTATTATGCGAGGAAGACAATGCCTTTGTCATATCCATGAAGATAATATCTTTCCCCTGCTTCAAAATATCCGCAAAGAACTCCATATATCCATATACAGGAATAGCAGCAGTCGTGACCATTTGATCCGCATCCATCTGCTCTTTTACAAAGACCTTTGTTTCCGGACGACAGTCATCTTTATATTCTTTCCCATTTACTGTAAATGTATAAGAAATAAATGGGACATCATGCTCATTCAGCCATGCTGCATCCAGGTCACAAGTAGACCCTGTAGCAATTGCATATTCACTCATCATTCTGTCTCCTTCCGTCAAACAACATGCATTTTAGCATACTGCCTATCTCTTTTATAGATACACACAGCCGCTATTGTTCACCACTAGACGCCTTTAACGGCTTGATCCTTGCCAACACCATCTTTGCCACAAACCCTGTCAACATCCCCATCGTGATCGAACCAAGCAGTAAATAAGGCAAAAGTACAGCAATTCCTGCCTGCATATAAAACAAACAAACAATCACTACCTGCCCGCAAGAATGACAGATCGCACTTATAACAGAAGTAAACATCAACGAACTATCCATCTTATCCAAAAGGATCAAAGCAATACTAGACAATGCAACACCACCCATGCTGATCCAAAATGTTGTCCCAAAGATCGTTCCGCGCATCAAAGAAGAGATCACCACTCGCATTGCATTCACAATGATCATTTCCTTTACACCAAGAAGCTTGATCGTTAACAATGCCACGATATTTGCCAACCCAATACGCAGGACACCGAACATGAATGGTCCGATATAGATAGATTCCACCAAACTCAGCGTGATCGCCATCGCTGACAACAACGCTAAATATACAAATCTCTTAACTTTCTTATTCCTCACGCAAACTATGACTCCTCTGCAATGACGACGTTATTAGGCAGACATGTGATTGGCAAGAACTCATCTGGTCCTACCCATCCCATCTGTGCACATACATGATTCGGACATTCTTCATTCGTAACACGCCATTTGCCATCTTTCACTTCTACATCCAATGTGCCATAGTCACCTTTGATCGTATATACTGCATCTTCATCCGACCAGAATTCTTGTACGACCTCATTCCGGTGATAAATAGCAACTTTTACACCATCATGTGTTTCTTGTTTAAAGATCGCTGTACGGCATAGGATCAATCCCAATGCGATTGCAGCTATCACTCCTAGTACTATCATTTCTTTCTTTTTCATATCGTGCATTATATCACATGACACAAAGAAAAACGGAAGACCTTCGTCCTCCGTTCACTGTACTCTGCCCGTATATGACATCCATTCTCCATTCTGATCTGCTACCCATTGGTCATCACCGATCCGATACCAAGTATAATCACTATTTCTTTGGATCTCATATACATCATATGTCCTGCCTTTTTCCAATACATCTACGATCTCTCCATTCGTATCAGGAGAAGTACGGATATTGATCTGTTCTTCTTTGACTAAGATCGTACCCATAGGGGCATTTGGATCGATAGTAGGAACAGGTTCCTCCTCTTGTGGCGGCATAGATGCAGCGACAATTGGAGTTGGTACAGGTTCTGACTTATGGGAACACCCCTTCATGATACCACCGGCAATCAAAACAGCTGTCAAGATCAAAATGACAGCCGCCAGAATCAAGATCAGCTTTCTTGTCAATAACGGCAGTTTCATAAACTTTTTCTCAAATGGAGAAAGTTCCTGCTTCTTACTTATTTTCTTCTTACCGCTTGTTTTCTTTGTACTGTTTTTCTTATTACCAGAGGGTTTCTTATTCACAGCACGTTTTTCCACCTGCGGCATCTCTTCTGTCTTCACATGATTTGAAAAACGCAGGATAGTCGTTCCATCATTTTCTTCTTTTCTAAATTCTGTCCCATGACAGACAGGACATACTTCTGCTGCAGCATCCACAATACTGCCGCAATGTTTACAAACCTTCTTACGTTTATCCATGGCGCTCTCCACTCCTGTTATTCATTGTAACTATGACATCACAAATTATAAACATCTAATCACATGTTTTTCTTTTTTTCTAGTATGAGATCCATTCCTTCCACATACCCCGCTAACCCATGTCCCTTGATCTGAGCCAGGCAATAAGGGGCAGCATAACTTCTTTGTCTAAATGTTTCTCTTGTATCAATATCACTGATATGAACCTCTACCACTGGGAGCGGGGCAATAGCTTTGACGGCATCTGCGATCGCAATACTGGTATGTGTATATGCCCCAGGATTCATCACGATGCCGTCATATTTCTCAAAATATGCTTCTTGGATCCAATCAACAAGATCTCCTTCATGATTACTTTGGTGCAATGTCATCACCTCAATATTACGCTCCTTTGCAGCCTCTTTGATCATTTCCTGCATATCCGCAAAAGATTGTGTTCCATAGATATATTTCTCACGGATCCCTACCATATTCAGGTTTGGTCCATTGATCACCATCAACTTCGTCATTGTTTCACCTTCTTATCAAAACACTTACGACGTGCCGTCGCAATGCGCATCCTTTCTTCCATCTCCGCCATATCTTCCTGTTCGATCAAAGAACGGAAAGATAACATTTCTTTCACAAAACCATCGATTTCCTGCAATAGCAGGTCTTTGTTCAAAACAAACAATTCCGGCCATAGTTTCTCATTGATATTCGCGATCCTTGTCAGATCCCGAAAAGAGTCTCCAGTATAGTCTGCTAGATCTGTATTATCAGCCGTATTCATCAATGCCACTGCGATCACATGGGTCAATTGGGATAAGAAACCAATCATACGATCATGTTTCTCGGCACTTAGATGACATACTTTGCCGAATCCTAAAAGGTCTGCCATTTCTTCCATCAATGCAATGGTGGATGGTTGATTCTTTTCCTGCGGTATGATGATGAAATTTGCACCATGAAAGCACTTTTCATCCGCATAGGCAAGACCTCTAGATTCTCTACCAGCCATAGGATGACAGGCAATGTATTCCACACCATGCGGCAATACGGCATCGACTTGATCAATGATCGCTCGTTTTACACCTGTCACATCCGTCAAGATCGTTCCAGGACTTAAGTAATGTGCATTGGCTTTGATCCAGTTTACAAAAGTATGAGGATAGAGGCATACAATGACAAGATCTGCTTCTTTGATCAAAGCAGGATCACTGCTGCCTTCACTGATCCAGCCATGAGAAAGAGCAGTACGTAAAGCATCGGTATCGATATCCACTGCCTTCACGGGGATCCCTGCCTTATGGAAAGCCTTGGCATAACTACCGCCTAATACACCAAGACCTACGATCACGATCTTTTTATCTTTTAACATATCTCTACTCCGATCTTTGCTAGATCTTCAAAGAAACCAGGATAACTCTTCGTGATCGCTTCCGCACCTGTGATCCGTGTCCCTTCGCCAATACCAGCTAATACACTTAATGCCATAACGATCCTATGATCATTATGACCATCCAATACCTGCCCTGATATGATACCGGGCTTTCCTTCTACTGTTACCGTACCACCATGCGAAGTGATCTGACAACCAAGCTTGCGTAGCTCCTCTTCCATACAAGCAATACGGTCACTTTCCTTCATACGTAATCGCATGCAGTGTTTAAACACCGTCTTACCAGGCATTTGCGATGCCAAAGCAAATAACATCGGTCCAAGATCTGGACAGTCTCCCAGATCAATACAAGCCCCATGATATTCTCCTGGTGAAATACGATAACCACCACAGATCGGTGCTACCTTCCCGCCAAAGGCCTGCATATGTTCCAACAAAACATGATCGCCCTGCTTAGAGTGTTGATCAGCACCTAGGATATCAACCGGGATCCCATATAACAACGCACATGCCGCAAAGAAGACCATTTGGGAATCATCACCAGGTACTACATAATGAGCAGGATGATAATGCTGTCCTCCTTTGATATAGAACGTATATCCATCGGTATCAATCTCGATCCCTGCTTTTGCCAACACATCCAGTGTAAGACCTACATAACTGGAAGATTCAAATGGCTTGCGAACCACGATCTTACTATCCCCTTCACACAATGGCAAAGCAAATAACAAACCTGATACAAATTGTGAGGAAACATTGCCGTCCATCATAAAAGTACCTGCCCGCAAAGGTCCTTGTACACGTAGAAAAGCATCTTTTTGGGTAAACATAAGTCCTCTTTCATGCCATAACTGTTGATATACATTCTGCGGACGTTCCATCAAACGACCACGTCCTGTAAATGTTGTCAGATCTGGTCTTAAAGAAAAGATAGGGATCATGAAGCGCAATGTACTTCCCGACTCATTGCAATCCACGATCTGTCCATCTAACTCCCATTGTGCTTTTCCTTCTACTTGCAAGATATCACCTTCTGTAAAAGTGATCCCTAGATGCCGCAAGGCATCCTTGGTTGCTGTAATATCTTTGGAGTCCCCTAGATTTGCAATCGTACTGACACCATCTGCCAAAGCTGCAGCTATGACAACTCTATGACTTAAAGACTTACTTGGTGGCAATGTCACTTCTGCTTGGCGATACTGCCCCTTCTTGATCATCTTTTCCATTACACTTTCCTCCCAACAGCTTCACTTACCGTCTTGACCTTCTCCATCAATGTCCGAAAACGATCGCACTTTAGTGATTGTGCCCCATCTGATCGTGCATGTTCAGGATCATCATGTACTTCGATCATCAAACCATCACAACCAGCTGCTGCAGCTGCTAAAGACACTGCCTCCACATACCGCCAATTTCCACAAGCATGGGAAGGATCTATGATGATCGGCAGATGCGTCTTTTCTTTCACGATCGGCACGACCGTAAGATCTAATGTATTTCTTGTATATTTTTCAAAAGTTCGTATTCCTCTTTCACAAAGGATCACATTGGGGTTTCCTTCCGAAAGGATATATTCCGCACTCATGATCCATTCTTCTATTGAAGCAGCCATGCCGCGTTTCAATAAGATCGGTTTCTTTGTTCTACCTACTGCTTTCAAAAGATCATAGTTCTGCATATTTCTTGCCCCGATCTGGATCATATCCACATGCTCTATAAACGCATCCAGCTGGTTCTCACTCATCAATTCGGATACGATCGGCATATGGGTTTCTTTACCTGCTTCTTCCAACGCTAAGATCCCTGCTTGTCCCATACCTTGGAAGGCATAAGGAGAGGTACGAGGTTTATAAGCACCACCGCGTAAAAGGGAGGCACCTGCTTCCTTTACACTTTGTGCTATATGCATGACCATTTCTTTTGATTCTACTGCACATGGTCCCGCGATCACTGCCAACGGCATACCTGCTCCGATCTTTACACCACCCACATCGATCACAGAATCTTTAGGATGCAATGCTCTGCAGGCAAGGCGATATGGTACTTCCAAACATTTGACATCCTGCACCCATTCATTTGCCAAGATCCTATCTTCATCCAGATCTTTCCCTGTGAGGTAAAACACCATACCAGCAGGATCTACTGCTGTAACTGTAATAGAAGATGCCGCAAGCTGTGCCTGCCATACTTTTAATAGATTTTGTGGCGTATCTTGGCGCATGGTAACGATCATGCTTTTCCCTCCATCACATCTGCTAATGCCCGACACGCAGCACCTAGTCCACTATTATTTTGAATCGTAACATCCTGATACCGTGCATATAGATCATGTCTTTCTTCATATAATGCTTGCATCTGCCCCTTTGAAGAACTCAATGGACGCGAAGAAGTCGGCCGTAATAGATCGGGATCACGATCGACCCACACGATCAAACCATTATGTTGCAGTACTTCCATGTTACGCACATCTTTGATGATACCGCCGCCACAAGATATGATCGTTCTCTCACATTGGGCAAGATCACAAGCCAATTGATGTTCCTGTTCACGAAACCATGCTTCACCTTTTTGATCAAAACAAACACGGATCGACATTCCCATTCGTTCCTCCAGCAATTCATCCATATCTATAAATTTCATACCAGTAAGATCAGCTGTCATTCTACCGACTGTTGTCTTACCGCCTGCCGGCATACCGATCAAAACGATATTTCTCTTCTGCTGCAAGATCTTGTTTCTTACTTTCTGCAACTGTTCTTGCGAAGGCTGCTTTCCTGTAAACCAATAATCAGCACGCAGAGCTTGTTGCAATAACATCTCAAAGCCGCCGCAGTATGGGATTTTCCGACATTTTGCTTCAAACATCAGCTTTGTCACCAAAGGATTTGCGATCACATCGATCACGCCATGTACATCTTGTAAACGATCTAGATCAATAGGAGACTCCTCTACATGCGGAGCCATACCAACAGGCGTAGTATTTACGATCACTTCAAAATGAGAGTTATACAGTTCTTCATAAGAGATCTCATCTTCTTTAGGATGACGGGATACGACCACAGGTTTGCCGCCTAATTTACGAATACCTGCACACGCCGCTTTTGAAGCACCGCCACTGCCAAGTACTGCCACAGAACAAGCGGTATCGATTCCGCTTTTTTCCACCATCTTCACAAAGCCGTAAACATCAGTATTATGACCGATCAAACGACCGTCGATATTGGTGATGCAATTGACTGCCCCCACCTCTTTTGCTTCTGGATCTAGATCATCTAGATAAGGGATCACAGTTTCTTTATAAGGGATCGTCACATTGATACCTTCAAAGTCTCTTGCTTTCAACAAAGTTATAAGCTCTGCTTCATCAAGTTCTCTCTTCTCATAATCGATCCCTGCTAAGGCTTGATGGATCAATGGTGACCATGAATGCCCTAACTTTTTACCAACTAAACCGTATTTCATTGCTGATCACCTCCCGCAAACCACTCTCTACCATATCGTTCCATCAACAAATCCACACAAACGAAAGCACTCATGGCATCAATGACGATTGCTGCTCTATGGATCACGGCAGGATCATGACGGCCAACGATCTCTATGACAGCTTCTTCCCCCGTAGAAAGGTCTAGTGTATGCTGAGGCTTAGCAATCGAAGGCGTAGGTTTGATGACGGTTTGGAAACAGATCGGCATACCGTTGGCAATACCTCCATTGATACCGCCGTTATGATTTGTTGCCGTTTTGATCTTACCATCTTCACACATGAAAGCATCGTTTGCTTGTGAACCGTACATATCCGCAAAACCAAACCCTTCTCCAAATGCGATCCCCTTTACTGCTCCAATGGAGAATACTGCTTGGGATAATCTACTTTCAAAAGAATCAAACATAGGTTCTCCGACCCCAGCTGGTATGCCGTATATCACCGTATCTAAGACACCCCCAACAGAATCTGACTGCATTCTGGCATTTTCTATCTCTGCTTTCATCTTTTCTGCAGCTTGGGCATCTAAGACTGGAAACATCATATCTTTCAACTGCTGGATATCTTTCTTTACATCACTCGCAAAAGAGCGATCTTCTATGCCATGCAGTTTCTGAATATGCGTGCCGATATAGATCCCCTTTGTTTCCAGCATTGCTCTTGCAATGGCTCCGCATGCTGTAATAGGAGCTGTTAATCGACCTGAGAAATGTCCGCCTCCAGAGGGATCTTCATACCCATGATACTTCACATGAGCAGCATAATCCGCATGTCCTGGTCTTGCTAAATCCTTAGTCTTTTGATAATCCTTAGGTCTTATATTCGTATTATTTATCAACAATGCAATGGGTGACCCTTCACTAAACCCATCTTTTACACCAGATAAGAACTGTACTTCATCTGCTTCTTGACGAGCTGTGGAGATCTTGCCGACAGCTTTACGATGCTGCATCATATTAGAAATATATTCTTTATCGATCTTTACCCCGCCTGGCAAGCCATCTAATACTGCACCAATCGCAGGACCATGACTCTCTCCAAACACCGTCATCTGTAGCATATTTCCAAATGTATTACTCATACAAGCCTCCTGTATAACTCTGCTTCTGTCTCATCTTCTAAATACCCTTTACCGATCTCATCTACTTTGACAACCGTGACTGTACCATGATCTGCTTTCTTATCTGACAATAAGATATCCATGACTTTTTCTGGATCATATGCACAAGTAACAGGACACCCCATCTTTCCCAATACATGACGTAATCTCTGCTTGATATCTCCATCTTCCAGTATGGTATACATACCCATGCCTACACATTCCCCATGGTAATACTTCGTCATACCAGAATATGTTTCATATGCATGTCCATAAGTATGACCAAAGTTTAAAAGTTTACGTAAAGACCCTTCTCTTTCATCTTTTTCCACGATCTCTTTCTTGATCTTTAAACAACGGCATATGATCTCTTCTACATGTGCTTCAAAACCATCTTGTTCAAACATAGCAAAGAGTTCCGGATCAAAGGTAAGACCTTCTTTGACGGCTTCTACAAGACCATTATAGAAATGTCTCTTTGGCAATGTAGACAATACATCTGGGTCTACAAATACCATGTCCGGTTGCCAGAAAGCTCCTACACAGTTCTTTGTGCCATTGAGATCAATAGCTGTCTTACCACCGATCGAAGAATCAATCTGAGAAAGTGTTGTTGTGGGAATATTGACATATGCGATTCCTCGCATATAGCAAGCCGCCGCAAAACCAGCCATATCTCCCGTTACACCACCACCTAAAGCAATAACTGTATCTTTCCGAGATACTCTATGATCCAACATATCCTGCAGAATCTCTTGCCATACCATCATATTCTTAGACTTTTCCCCATGTGGAAACACATGCATATGTGCTTCTGGATACTGCTCTTGCAGCATATCTCGCCACTTCTTAGGTACACCATCTTCACTCACCAAGAAAACATGACCTTGTCTACCAAGTATTTCTCCAACTCTTGTCAAAATTCCTCTTTCTATGATCACAGGATATGTCTTTGAACTTGTTTTCACACACAATTCCATACTTCACTTCCTCTACGTAAAAAACGCCTTACGGCATGCTCGGTGGTCGTAAAACAGTAAAATTCAAAAAATGCGAGAACCTGTGGTTCTCAGAGAACGGCGTGACTTCGGTCACGCCGTTTTTCCGTTTATAAGCTCGTCCAGAGGGATGAATCCGATACCATCATACTTAATGTGGATGCTTTGTCTGCGCTTGCCGAAGGACTTGTCCGGGGCTTCCACATAGATTCCCTGGATCAGCTCTCGCAAGGCGTAAGGCGTCAGCTTCTCGATGCCCACATACTTATCAGCCTTCTGGATGAAGAGCTCAATGTTCTCATGCTGTCGTTCCTGTACTTCAATTTCCTGCTGTAAGGTCTGTGCCTCTTCTTCCAGCTGTTTCTGCTCCGCTTCATAGCTCTGACTCATCATATCAAAACGGTCATCGCTGAGCCGTCCAGCTGCATTATCCTCATATATTTTGATGAACAGCCGTTTTAGCTCTGTGATGCACTTCTGGCTGCGTTCCAGCTTCTTCCGACTAATTTGGATCTTTTCAGTGCTCTCCAGCCGCATTTGCTGACCCATGACAGACACAAAGTAGTCCTTATGGTGCAGGATATGGTCCGTCACCATCTGGATGTGGTGCAGCACCAGACGCTCCAGGACAGACTCCCGGATGTAGTGGGTACTGCACTTCTCCTTGTCCTCCCAATGAACGGAGCAATCGAAGAAAGCATTCTGGGGCTTGTAGTTGTTGGTAGCGCCGTAGTACATCTTTGCGCCGCAGTCTGCGCAGAATACCAGGCCGGAGAACATACTTGTTCTTCCCGTGCGGGTCATGCGGTGGCGCTGCTGGCGGATCTCCTGGACCTTTTCAAACACATCGTCCTCAATGATGCGCTCATGGGTGTCCGGGAACACGGCCTGATTTTCCAGCGGCGTTTCCCGCTGTTTCTTGTCCCAGATGGAGTTGGTGTAGGTCTTGAAGTTCACAGTGCATCCGGTGTACTCCCGGCGCTCCAGAATATTGACAACAGAGCTGTCAGACCATTTGTACGGATTCTCCGGCAAGGGGTGCGGAGTCTCACGGCCCTGCTGCTTCTTGTAAGCGGTGGGAGTAAGCACCTGATCCGCTCTGAGCTGATTGGCGATCTGAGACGGGCCACGGCCCTCCATGCACATAGTAAAGATCTTCTTCACCACAAGTGCGGCTTCCGGGTCGATGATCCAGTGGTGATGGTCATTGGGATCTTTCACATAGCCATACGGCACATTGACTGTCAGAGGGATGCCCTTTTCGCCCTTAGACTTCTGAACAGCACGGATTTTACGGCTGGTGTCACGAGCATAGAACTCGTTGAACCAGTTCTTGATTCCAGCAAAGTCGTTGTTTACACTGTTGGGATCTGCGCTGTCAAAGTTATCATTGATAGCGATAAACCGGGTTCCATACTTGGGAAAAGTCAAGGTGGTGTAGAGTCCTGTCATAGCAGAGTTTCGGCCCAGACGGGACAGATCCTTGACGATGCAGTTGGCTACCTGGCCCGCCTCGATCTGAGTCAGCATCTCCTGAAAGCCGGGGCGCTCAAAGTTGGTGCCGGAATAGCCGTCGTCCACAAAGAACACCAGGTTCGTCATGTGGTGATCTCGGGCATACGAAAGCAGGATGCTTTTTTGATTCTCAATGGAGAGGGATTCGCCGGCCCTCTCATCTTCCTGGGAAAGTCTGCAATACAGGGCTGTAATTTTATCGGTTGCTCCAAACATTTCCGTTTCCTCCTTTTGGGGAGCAACTGCCAGTACAGGGTTAGTTGCTATGATATTAACATAACTTTTCTCGTTTGTCATGCTTGTGCCTCCCACTCTTCCGCCATCTGCTTCGCAGAAATTCGTTCCAACTTACGCAGCAAATTTTGTGTTCCCTCGAAGCTGCCAGTGACTGTGTAAACCGTTCCGGCAATTTCTTCCGTAATGCACAGCTCAGGAATCTGATAAGCAGAAATATTCCAGCTGTGCAGAGCTCCATTCTCGTCAACTGTGTAGGAAACATTTCTTTGGTTTTCGGTTGTGCAGTCGATTTTACAGTAGAGTTCAGACTGGACATAGACTTTTCCCGAATCGTCCTGCTTCATCTGGTGCATCCATTCTGCAACATCATAAGGAGGTTCCAGAGAATCCAGCCAAGCTTGCAGTTCCTCCATATTGTCAGGAAATTTCTGCTGAGTCATCCAGGTATCCCATTCTTCTTCGGTCATGTACTGAAACCACTCAGGCAGTACGAATTTGTTTGAAAGTGCATCCAGTCCTTCTTTTGAAATGTCAAAGTTCAAATCTTTTTGTTCATTCATATTTACTTCCTCACTTTCATTTTTTGAAAGAAGGCAGCAAAAAAGGCTGCCACAAAACGCACCTGTCTTGCAAACGTAGCAGATGTGTTATGTAACAGCCTTATACTCAAATAGTAAAAGCAAATACTCTGATTCACGATCAAAGCCAAGCGGGATGGTACCCACAATATGTTAAAAAATTGGCTCTTCTGTACCCAGGGTGGGTAAAGTTTCATAAATATATTTGCTATTAAG
>CAUWCC010000042.1:0-15300 GCA_963556805.1 uncultured Bulleidia sp.
TCTTTGCCTAATTTATTGCAATAGATCTCTTGCATTGAGTTTTGCAATTCAACAAGTACAGATGATCATGCAAATTTTGTTGCATTTAAAAGTTAAAGTATGGTAAACTTCATGGTGCGTGAAAACGCATCACTGTTCCGCTGACTTTTATGTGAATGAACAGATGATCATACGTATAGATGGAGGAAATTAAAATGAATCTCAGTTTGGTAGACAAGATCACTAAGGATCAGATCCGTACAGACATCCCAACATTCAAAGTTGGTGATACTGTAAAGGTAGACGTAAGAATCAGAGAAGGTCAGAAGACAAGAATCCAGGCTTATGAAGGTGTTGTTGTAGATCGTTCCAATGGTGGTATCGGTGCAACATTCACAGTTCGTAAGATCTCTTCTGGTATCGGTGTTCAGAGAACGTTCCCTGTAAACTCTCCGATTATTGACAAGATCACAGTTGTTCGTCGTGGTAAGGTTAGAAGAGCTAAGCTCACATACCTCAAGGGCCTTTCTGCTAAGAACGCTCGTATCAAGGAAGATCGTCGTTAATTGGTCATACCTGGAAAAGACACCGCTTATGCAGTGTCTTTTTTCTTGCGTTTTGGTGTACAATAGATATGTTTATGAAGAAGAAAGAAATTGGCAACGCACAGGATGCGGATAAGAAATATGGAATAACCGGAGAGATCTGGAGTTTCCTGAAAGACATGGTGGTCAGTTTACTGATCGTTTTCTTTGTAGTCCAGGTCCTTGTAAGACCTGTGCAGGTAGTCGGACATTCTATGGATCCTACATTACAGGATCAATCTTATGGTTTTTCAAATGTCTTAGGAACAAAGCTTGGACATTTGGACAGATTTGATATCGTCATCGTTTATGTAGAGGAAAAAGATGAGTATTTAGTAAAGAGGATCATTGGTATGCCTGGTGAGACTGTTTCCTATCAAGGCGGGCAGTTGTACATCAATGGGAATGCTGTTGCGGAACCGTTCTTGGATACAGAGTATGCAGCATCTTATCCTGAGGGTACATTTATGAATGATGTAGATCCAATTACATTGGGGGAGGATGAGTATTATTGCTTAGGGGATAATCGTCCGCATTCTACAGATTCTAGATATTATGGTCCGTTCCACAAAAAAGATATTGCTGCAAAGGGATTGTGTGTGTTCTGGCCGTTAAATGCGATTGGAGTGAAGACATGGTAAAAGTACAGTGGTATCCCGGTCATATGGAAAAAGCGCGCCGGGAAATGAACGACAGATTAAAAGCAGTGGATATGATCATCGAAGTATGTGACGCGCGTATTCCGGAGGCAAGCCGTAATCCGATGTTGGCTGGGATGGCTCTGCAAAAGCCGCGTTTGATCATACTTGGAAAGTGTGATCTAGCGGATGAGGCGATGACAAAGCAGTGGATCGCTTATTACACAAGGGAGAATATGGCTGCGATTGCTTTAGATCTGATGCATGATAATAATGCTGGCAGAAAGGTTATTAAAGCTTGTACAAAGTTGATGGAACCGATCCATGCTAAGCAGCGGGCAAAAGGGATCAATCCCCGTGCCGCAAGAGCAATGGCGGCGGGTATTCCAAATGCTGGTAAAAGTACATTGATCAATCGTATTGCGGGTAAGACAACAGTAAAGGCAGCGGATAAACCGGGTGTTACGAGAAGTTTGACATGGATCCATGCTGATCCTCAGTTGGATTTGTTAGATACACCAGGTGTATTGTGGCCGAAGTTTGATGACGAAAAGACAGGGTCTCTTTTGGCGGCGCTAGGGGCGATCAATGAGAATATCCTAGATTTGAAATTTATTGCTATGGATACGATCCATGCTGTACAGGATCTGTATCCGGGATTGTTGGAAAAAGAGTTTGAAGTAGAAGATGTAAATCCGAATGGGATGCTGAAGGCAATTGCTGCTAAGAGACATTTATTGTCAAATGATGGTAGACAGGATACAAAGCGTGCTGCTTCCGTTTTCCTGCATGAATTACGGAAAGGAAGATATGGCGGTTTGACATTGGAGGCACCTTGTGAAAAGAGTGAAGAAAGTTTGTCCGAATGATCACGAACATCAGTTTTGGGCTGAAGGAAAACTTGTGTTAGGTTTGGATGAGGCTGGTCGCGGACCGTTGGCTGGGCCTTTATCAGCAGCAGGTGTGATATTTCCTATTGGCTATGAGAATCCGGATATTTATGATTCTAAATCATTAAGTGAGAAGAAAAGGGATATGCTTTATGAGCAGATCATGGAAGATGCTCTTTGGTTTGAAATCGTGGAAGTAACGGAAGAGGAGATAGATCGTTTGAATATCTATCGGGCAGATCAGAAGGCATTTAGTGAGATTGCTATGCATAGTGCAGCAGATGTTATTTTGACAGATGCTATGCCGCTTCCAGATGAAGAAAGAGAAGTGTTCGATCTTGTTAAGGGAGATCAAAAGAGTATTTCGATCGCAGCAGCGTCTATTCTTGCCAAGGTGACAAGGGATCGTATTATGAAAGAATATGATACTTTATACCCAGAATACGGTTTTGCTAAGAATAAAGGATATCCGACAAAGCAACATATGCAGGCGATAGAGCAGTATGGCATCACACCGATTCATAGACGTTCTTTCGGACCTGTGAAATTTCATCAAGAATCATTATTTTGACTGGGGTAACTCAGTCTTTTTTCGTATCTAGATAGAGAGGTGTCTAGAATGGAAAATAGAGAGTATTTAGTTCATCTTGTCGTTAAATATGAAGGTAATTGGAAAAAGATCCATGAAGCTGTATTGAGGCGGGAAGAGGTTGAGCCTATGGTAGTAAAGGAGAAATATCTCACGATATTAGATGAAGAATATCCTTCTTGTTTGAAAGAGTTAGAAAATCCGCCGTGGGTCTTGTTTTACCGAGGTGATCCTGCTTTGCTGCAAAGACCAAAAGTGACGATCGTTGGTTCTAGAGAGATGGGTGAATATGGAAGAGTGACAACGGGTATCACAGCAGATATATTAAAAGAAAAAATGGTCATAGTCTCTGGTCTTGCAAAAGGAGTGGATGCCCAAGCGCATAAACATGCTTTACAGGGAGGTAAGACAATTGCAGTGGTGGGACATGGATTAGATATTCAGTATCCAGCTGTCAACAAACGTTTGTATGAACAAATAGAGAAACATGGTCTTTTATTATCTGAGTTTCCGGATGGTACGCCGATCCGTAAGTCTCATTTTCCATGGCGAAATCGTATTCTGGCGGCATTAGGAGATATTGTGATTGTCACACAGGCAGGTATCAAAAGTGGAACGATGCATACAGTGAATGCTGCCTTAGAACTTGGAAAAGAGATCTATTGCATTCCCTATCCATTTGCTTCGGCGGAAGGAGAATTGTGTTCGCAATTGATCAAAGAAGGGGCTGGAATTCTATATGATATGCAGCAGATTGAAGAGATCGTGACTTCTTTAGAGAAATTCAGTAGTGTTGAAAAAGCGATTTAATTAGTGTAACGTTTAGAATGTTGTAAATTTTATGCGAAGCGAAAGGCAGGGAGTTTAATGAAAAATCTTGTTATCGTAGAGTCTCCTTCCAAGTCAAAGACAATTGGTAAGTATCTTGGTAAGGATTTTACTGTAGTTTCAAGTAAGGGGCATGTTAGAGATCTGGCAATCAAAGGTAAGGATGGTCTTGGTGTCGATATTGAGAATGATTTTACACCGGAATATGTGGTATCTAAGGATAAGAAAGATGTTGTAAAAGAGCTGCAGGTAGAAGCTGCTCAGGCAGATAATGTTTATCTGGCGACCGACCCGGATCGTGAAGGGGAAGCTATTTCTTGGCATCTGGCACAGGTGTTGGATCTTCCTGAAGATGCTGTAGATCGTGTTACATTTCATGAGATCACGAAGAATGCTGTCAAAGATGCATTTGCAGCACCGCGGCAGATTGATATGGATCTTGTACATTCTCAGGAAACAAGACGTATCTTGGACCGAATCATCGGTTTTAAGCTGTCTAAGCTGCTGAAGAATAAGATCAAATCAAAATCAGCTGGTCGTGTGCAGTCTGTTGCACTGAAGCTGATCGTTGAAAGAGAGAAAGAAATCAAAGCCTTTCAACCAGAAGAGTATTGGACATTGGATGCCAAGTTTGAGAAAGATGGCATCGAATTTGGTGCTTCTTTGTCTAAGATCAATGGTGTTAAGGCAGCTTTGCATGATCAAAAAGAAGCGGATGCGGCATATCAAGCATGCTGTGGTAACTTTGTAGTAAGTGCTAATAAGAAGACACAGCGCTCTAGAAAGCAGCCACTGCCATATATCACATCTACCTTGCAACAGGAGGCAAGTACAAAGCTTGGTTTTGCAGCAAAGAGAACAATGTCGATCGCACAGCGTTTGTATGAAGGTGTAGATGTCGGCAATGGGCAGGAAGGTTTGATCACATATATGCGTACAGATAGTACACGTTTGTCAGATGTGTTTATCAGTGCTGCACGTAAGATGATCGAAGATGTATACGGAAAAGAGTATCTTGGTGTATATCATGCTAAAAATGACGCGAATGCACAGGATGCCCACGAAGCGATTCGACCGACAAATATCGATAACACACCAGAGAAAGTAAAACCTTATTTGACTTCTGAACAATATCGTTTATATAAGATGATCTATGCAAGAGCTGTTGCATCTTTGATGGCACCTGCAAAGACAGATGCATCAACGATCACATTGTCACAGAATGGATATGATTTTACGGCCAATGGTTCTAAGTTGATCTTTGATGGTTACTTACGTATCTATAAAGAATATGATTCAAGTAAGGATGTTCTGCTGCCTTCTTTGGAAGAACAAGAAACATTGACAGCTAAGGAACTTGTGAGAAATCAGCACTTCACAGAAGCGCCAGCACGTTACACTGAAGCACGTTTGATCAAAGCAATGGAGGAAGAGGGAATTGGTCGTCCTTCTACGTATGCTATGATCATTGATACGATCCAGGCACGTGGTTATGTTACATTGGATCGTGTGTCAGAAAAGTCTCGTACAAAGGTATTTAAGCCGACAGAGCAGGGTGAATTAACAGTAGCAAAGCTGGATGAATTTTTCTCTTCTATCATCAATGTCAAATATACAGCTGAAATGGAATCAGAGTTGGATAACATTGCGGAAGGGAAAGCACAGGAGTTGGAAACTTTGCGTTCATTCTGGGAAAAGTTCCAGCCTCTTTTAGATCGTGCTTATGAAGGTATGGAGAAGGTGGAACCTGAACCAGTTGGAGAACAGTGTCCAGACTGCGGCGGTGCGCTTGTATATCGTGTAGGTCGTTTTGGTAAGTTTATTTCTTGTTCTAATTTTCCAAAGTGTCGTTATACACGTCAGATTGGCAAGGAAAAAGAAAAGCCGGAGCCAGTTGGCAGACAATGTCCTGAATGCGGTGGTGAGCTGGTAAAGAGGAAGAGTCGTTTTGGTTCTTATTTCATTGGCTGCGTTAACTATCCAAAGTGCCATTATATGGAGAACTTGGAAGGGGAACGCCTTTATTCACGTGCGGATAAGAAGAAAGCAGAAAAGGATAGTGAGAAGACAGATCCTGCTGAAAAGAAAACAAAGAAGACGACTAAAAAGACAACAGCTAAAAAAACCACAAAGACAACATCAGCTAAGAAGACGACAACAAAACGGAAGGTTGCCAAGAAAGAGGAGACAGAATGAGAGCTAAGGTTATTGGAGCCGGCTTGGCCGGATGTGAAGCTGCATGGCAGCTTGCACGCCGCGGTATAGAAGTTGATCTGTATGAAATGAAGCCAATGAAGCATTCTCCTGCACATCATGCGGATACATTTGCAGAGCTTGTATGTTCGAATTCTTTGCGTTCTGATGCTTTGAATAATGCCGTAGGTCTTTTAAAAGAAGAAATGCGTATGATCGGTTCTTTGATCATGGAAGCAGCGGAAGCTACAAAAGTACCTGCTGGCAGTGCTCTGGCAGTGGATCGTGAGAAGTTTTCACGATATGTTACAGATAAGATCACCAATGAGCCATTGATCCATGTAGTCTCAGAAGAAGTAACAGAGATCCCTGAAGGACCAACTGTGATTGCAACAGGGCCTTTATCTTCAGATGCTATGGTTGAAGCAATTGGTAAGTTGATCGATGCTAAGTATTGTTATTTCTATGATGCTGCAGCACCAATCATTACTGCTGAATCTATCGATTTTACAAAAGCATATCGGAAGAGCAGATATGACAAAGGTAGTGCAGATTACATCAATTGTGCGATGGACTTTGATCAGTTCAATGATTTCTATGAAGCAGTTGTTACAGCGCAGACAGCAGAATTGCATAGTTTTGAGAAAGAAGTTTACTTTGAAGGATGTATGCCTTTTGAAGTAATGGCAAAAAGAGGCAGGGATACTTTGTTATTTGGTCCAATGAAGCCGGTAGGTCTAGAACATGATGGTATTCGTCCGTATGCAGTTGTACAGCTGCGTCAGGATAATGCAGAAGCATCTTTGTATAATATCGTAGGTTTCCAGACACATCTGACTTGGGGTGAGCAGAAGCGTATCATTCATATGATTCCAGGTCTTGAAAATGCGGAGATCGTACGCTATGGTGTTATGCATCGTAATACATACATTGATTCACCAATTGCATTGGAAGAAGGTTATGGTAGTAAGTCTCGTAAGGATCTATTCTTTGCTGGTCAGATGACAGGTGTTGAGGGTTACATCGAAAGTGCTGCCAGTGGGATGCTTGCTGGTATCAATTTAGCTCATGTCATGCGTGATGAGGAAGTATGCAAGCCTGGTGTCAATACCATGATCGGAGCAATGGCATACTATGTAACACATGCCGATCCAAATCATTTCCAGCCGATGAATGCAAACTTCGGTATCATGCACTTGGAAGGTAAAGTTAAGAAAAAGGATCGCAAGGCAGCATATGCACCGCAGTCTCAGGCGATCATTCAAAAATTGATCGATGATAAAGCACTTTGAGGAATCTCTAGAGGGGTTTCTTCACCATGCTGCATTGAAAGGAACCGGCTCACAAGATACGCAGGACGCATATCGGCGTGATATCAGCCGGTTTCTTCGTTATTTAGAGGAACAGGATATTACATCTTTTGAAGATGTGAAGAAACAGACAGTGAGTAATTACATTACTGCACTGCGCAGCGGCAGGGTCGGCGGTGTTCCTCTTTCCAATGCATCTTTTGCAAGAAATCTATCTTCGTTAAAATCTTTTTATCGTTATCTTCACAAATACGAAGGAGTGAAAACAGATCCAATCCGCATGTTTAAAGGGAACAGGGGCAAGCGGCAATTACCAGAATATCTGACCTTTGCACAAATGGAACAGATATTGGATGTATTTGATCTGTCTGATCCTGTAGATATACGTGATCGTACGATCTTAGAAACAATGTATGCCTGTGGACTTCGTGTATCTGAATGTGCTGGTCTTTGCGTTAAAGATGTTTCGTTTGATGAAAATTGTATCAGGGTTTTAGGTAAAGGGAAGAAAGAAAGGATCATTCCTGCATATCCTAGGTGCATGCAGTTGCTGCATATATATATCTTTGAAGTAAGACAGATGTTTTTACAAGGAGAAGATACAGACGCATTATTCTTAAATCGACGTGGTTCTGTGTTGAGTGTGAGGGGGATACAAATGATTACAGAACAGGCTGGGATCAGAGCAGGCCTTTATGTGCATGTGCATCCGCACATGATCCGTCATTCGTTTGCGACGCATCTATTGGATAATGGTGCAGACCTTCGAGTGGTTCAGGAATTGCTGGGGCACGCGGATCTTTCTACAACACAGATTTATACGCATGTAACTCAAGATCGGTTAGCACGTGTTGTCGAGGAGGCTCATCCACACTCCAAGAAAAACGAAATGTCTCAAAAAAACGATAAAAATCAATAAATATGCTTTTAACGAATGCTATTGTATGCTAACATACATGAGGCATTCGTCTTTTTATGTGCGAATGTACTTCTCACACAGTGGATTCACCATTCCGTGCACAGTGATGTGTTGTTGGTGTTCGAAGCTGTGGCGGAAAACAACGGAAAGCGAGGTATATAAAATTATGACTGTTGTTTCAATGAAGAAAATGCTCGAAAATGGTGTTCATTTCGGTCACCAGACACGTAAGTGGAACCCTAAGATGAAGCAGTTCATCTACACTGCAAAGAACAATGTTTACATCATCGACTTGGCAAAGACTCAGGTTCAGCTCGACAAGGCTTATGATGCTTTGAAGAAGATCGCTGAAGATGGCGGTAAGGTATTGTTCGTTGGTACAAAGAAGCAGGCTCAGGCTACTGTTTTGGAAGAAGCAATTCGTTCTGGTAGCTTCTATGTAAACCAGAGATGGCTCGGTGGTACATTGACAAACTTCAGAACTATCCAGAAGTCTATCAAGAAGCTCGTTGACATCGAAGAGATGGAAGCAAACGGTACATTGTCCAAGTACACAAAGAAGGAGCAGGCTCTCTTCCTCAAGCAGAAGGATAAGCTCGAGAACTTCCTTGGTGGTATTAAGGAAATGAAGAAGTTGCCGGATGCTTTGTTTGTAGTTGATCCGCTCGAAGAGCACAACGCAGTTGAAGAAGCACGTAAGTTGAATATTCCGGTATTTGCATTGATCGATACAAATGCAGATCCTACTAAGGTAACATATCCGATCCCTGCAAACGATGATGCAGTTCGTTCTATCAAGTTGATGGTCAGCTTGGTAGCAGATGCTATCGTTGAAGCTAAGGGTGGTGTATTGGAAGCTGCTCACCAGGAAGAAGAGGGTGAAGACATCACAATGAAGGATGTAATCATCAATGTTGAACAGCAGGCTGCTGAATACGAGCGTAGAAGAAGACAGAAGTATGAAGAACGCCGTGCTCAGATGGCTCAGAACAACCGCGGTAAGTACAACGGCGAGCGTCGTGTATTCCGTAGAGACAACCGTAACAATACAGCTGCAAAGCCGGCAGCAAAGGCTGAGACAGCTGAGGTGAAGGAGGAAAAGTAATCCATGGCTGACGTAACAGTAGCAATGATCAAAGCCCTGCGTGAAAAGACAGGCGCAGGCATGATGGACTGCAAGAAGGCTCTTACAGAGTCTGAAGGCGATGAAGCAAAGGCAATTGACTGGCTTCGTAAGAAGGGTGTAGCAAGTGCCGCAAAGAAGGAAGGCAGAGTTGCTGCCGAGGGTCTCTCTAGAGTTCTCGTTAAGGGTGACAAGGCTGCTATCGTTGAAGTAAACTCTGAAACAGACTTCGTTGCAAAGAACGACAAGTTCTTGAGCTTGCTTGATACTACTCTTGAAACAATCATCGCATCTGATGCTAAGACAGTTGAAGAAGCATTGGCTCTGCCAACTGCTGAAGGCACATTGAACGATGAATTCGTCAATGCTGTTGCTGTTATTGGTGAGAAGATCACATTGAGAAGATTTGAAGTTCTCACAAAGGGTGAAGGTGAAGAATTTGGTTCTTACATGCACCAGGGCGGCAGAATTTCTGCTGTTGTAGTGGTTAAGGGTACAGATGATGCTCAGGTAGCTAAGAACATGGCTATGCAGGTAGCTTCTATGAATCCTACATATGTTTCTAGAGATGAAATGCCGCAGGATGTTATCGCTCATGAGCGTAAGATCCTTGCTGATCAGATTGCTTCTGATGAGAAGCTTGCAAACAAGCCTGAAAAGGTTAAGGCAGGCATCGTTGAAGGTCGTCTTTCTAAGGAATTGCAGGATATGTGCCTTGTAGATCAGTTGTTCTTCTTGGATCAGGATCTCAAGTGCGGTCAGTATCTTTCCAACAATCACGCTGAAGTACTTCGTTTCGTTAAGTACACAGTAGGCGAAGGTATTGAAAAGAGACAGGACGATTTCGCAGCAGAAGTAGCAGCTATCGCTTCTAAGTAATTTCCGAAACTATAATCAGTCACGTAAGATCGGTACTTTTGTATCGGTCTTTTTTAATAATTCTTTTTTCTTGTGATTTGTAAGCGCTTTTTCATTGATTTTGAAAAGGCTTGCATAAATGGAAGGATTTTTATATCTTTGTAAAGAATATTTATGAATAATACGATGTATTATCTTTTTTCTTTTTGTACAATATTAAATGAGTTATCGTGATTTTTCGGTGAGAAAAATCTGGATGATAATAGAAATTTGGAGGAAAATTTTATGCAAAGAAGTTTTACTAGAGTCGGTGCGACTTTGGTTGCAGCATTCCTTGCAGTACAGGGAACAGGTTCTGTTACTCGTGTATTCGCAGATGAAGCAGCAGTCCTGACAAATACTGACTCCTCATCTCAGATGAGTTCATCTCCAGAAACTGTTTTTGTGAACAAGTATGGCAGTAAGACAGAACGTACACAGAATTTTGACAGTAACTGGATGTTCTATCTGGGTGACGCAGCAGGGGCACAGAACCCAACATTTGATGATTCTAGCTGGAGAAGTCTGAATCTGCCTCACGATTATAGTATTGAGCAGGAATACTCAAAGGCTGGTGAGGCTGAGAGTGGTTATTTGCTTGGCGGTATTGGTTGGTATCGTAAGAATTTCACGATCGATGAATCTTTGAAGGATCAAAGAGTTCGTTTGGACTTCGATGGCGTTTACATGAATGCTACTGTTTATGTAAACGGTGTAGAAGTTGGCACACATCCATATGGTTATACACCATTCTCCTTTGATATCACTGATCAGATCCATTTTGGTAAGGAAAACACAGTTGCGGTAAAGGTAAATCATCAGACACCATCTAGTCGTTGGTACTCTGGTAGTGGTATTTACAGAAGTGTAAACCTTACAACAACAAATGGTGTTCATGTTGATTTGAATGGTGTGAGCGTTACAACACCTAAGCTCAAGGAAAACAATACAGACACAAACATCAAAACTACAGTAAAGAATGATTCTAAGCAGCCTAAGAAGATTACTGTTGTTAATACAATTTTCAAGAAGGGTGATGATGCTACCAAGAACATTGGTACTAAGACATCCTCTGAAAAGACTGTAGCAGCTGGTGAAGTAGCTGAAATCACAAATACGATCAAGGCTAATAATCCGACATTGTGGGATACAGAACATCCAACATTGTATACAGTACGTACAGAAGTTAAGGTTGGTAATGAAGTTGTAGATACTTATGATACAGACTATGGCTTCCGCTATACTGAATTTAAGAAGGATACAGGTTTCTATCTTAATGGTAAGGCAGTAAAGCTCAAGGGTGTATGTATGCATCATGACCAGGGTGCTCTTGGTTCTGTAGCTAATCGTGATGCAATGGAAAGACAGGTTAAGATCCTTAAGGATATGGGCTGTAACTCTATTCGTGTTACACATAACCCAGCAGCTAAGGAGTTCATCGATATCTGCAACGAAAATGGTATTCTCGTTGTAGAAGAAATCTTCGATGGCTGGATGCACGCAAAGAATGGTAATAGCAATGACTTCTCTTCTTGGTTCAATAAGAAGATCGAAGAAGGCAACAAGATCATGGGCAAGCATGCAGATGAGACTTGGGCAGAATTTGATTTGAAGGCAACATTGAAGAGAGATCAGAATGATCCATCTGTTATCATGTGGTCTTTGGGTAACGAGATTCAGGAAGGTGCTGGCGGCTCAGGATACGAAGCTAAGGCAACTGAATTGATCAAGTGGGGTCAGGAAGCAGATCCTACAAGACCGCTTACAGTTGGTAGTAACGCTTTGAAGAATGAGAACGGAAGCGGTACACATACAAATATTGGTAATCAGTTGGATAAGGTAAATGGTGCTGTTGGTACAAACTATTCTGACGGCAACAGTTATGATAAGATTCATCAACTGCATCCTAATTGGGAACTTTACGGTTCTGAAACAGCTTCTTCTGTAAACAGCCGTGGTGTTTACTATACAAAAGGACAGGACAATGCATCTCAGCAGGTTTCTGCATATGACACAAGTAAAGTTCCGTGGGGTGCTTTTGCTAAGGATGCATGGTTTGATGTAGTAACACGCGATTTCGTTGCAGGTGAATATGTATGGACGGGTTTTGACTATATCGGTGAGCCTACTCCTTGGAATGGTACAGATAAGGGTCCTAAGGGCACATGGCCATCTCCAAAGAATTCATACTTTGGTATCGTTGATACAGCAGGTCTTCCAAAGGATTCTTACTACTTCTACCAGAGTCAGTGGAATGACGATGTGAATACGCTTCATATTCTTCCTACATGGAATGAAAATGGTCTTGTAAAGAATGGCGGCAAGGTTGAAGTTGTTGCTTATACTGATGCAGCATCTGTTGAATTGTGGTTGACACCTGAAGGCTCCGATAAGGCGGAGAAAGTTGGTGATGCAGTAGAATTTGAAACAAAGACAACTAAGGCTGGTCACAAGTATCATGTTGTTAAGGGTAAGAATGACATGTATGCAAAGTGGCAGATTCCATTCAGAGCTGGTAAGCTTGAACTTCGTGCTAAGGATGAGACTGGTAAGGCTATTACTAAGGCAGAAGGTCGTTCCTTCGTACAGACAACTGGTGCAGCTAACAAGATTGATCTCCGGGTTAATCATGAAGCAATTGATGCAACAGGTAAGGATCTTGCATATGTAACAATCAGCGTTACAGATGCTCAGGGTAATATTATTCCTGATGCCGCAAATAACGTTAAGGTTGAAGTGACAGGTAATGGTACATTGGTTGGTTTGGATAACGGTTGTTCGCCAGATCATACATCCTATAAGGGTACAGAGAGAAAGGTCTTCAATGGTCAGGGTATTGCAATTGTTCAGTCAACAGATGAAGCTGGTACGATCAGTGTGACAGCAAGTTCTGAAGGCTTGGAAAGCAAGACAATTCAGGTGACAACAAATGCTGTTCCTGGTGACAATACAAAGAAGATCAAGAGCTTTGAATATCCAAGAGTTTACTACGTAAAGACTGGTACACAGCCTACATTGCCAACAACATTGAAGGCAACATATACTGATAAGACTACAGCAGATGTAAACGTTACTTGGGATGAGATTCCAGCTGATAAGATCAATACAAACGGCAGCTTTATCGTGAATGGTACAGCAGACGGTGTTAATGTTGCTGTTTCTGTAAATATGATCGATGATGTAGCTGCTTTGTTGAACTACTCTACAACAACAATGCCAAATACAGTTCCTACACTACCAGCTTCCAGACAGGCTATTCTGCCAGATGGTACAGTATTGTCTGCTTCTTTCCCTGTAACTTGGGAACAGAAGGATGCAAGTTCTTATGGTGAAGTAGGTAGCATTGTGACAGTTAATGGTACAGCCCGGGCATTTGGTAAGACATTGCCTGTAACAGCTACAGTTCGTGTCGCAAATGAAACAATCACAATTGGTGATAGTGTAACTAAGGATGCTCATTTGGAACAGGATATTCCAGCTGACAAGCAGTCAGATACACTGAATGCAATTAAGGATGGTTCTACTACGATCGGTGATAATAACGATGGTGGTGCAAATGAAACATGCTGGTCTAACTGGAAAAATGCAACACAGCAGGGTGCAAACAATGACCCAGATGCAGTTTTGAAGTTCTGGTACGATACTCAGCAGAGAATTGGCAATATTGTTATTCACTTTGCACGTGATAATGGAGCAATGCAGTTCCCAGTTGCTAATACTACTGAAATCTTTGTATCCGAAAATGGCCAGGAGGGTTCTTGGACTAAGGTCGAGGCTACAGAGCAGATCGGTGAGGAAAAGAATCGTGTTAAGGCTTATACATACAACCTTGCACAGCCTGTTACAGCTACTTTCGTAAAAGTTAAGGTAGTTGCACAGAATACTAAGTGCGTTGGTATTACAGAAGTTGAATTGAAGAAGGCTGAAGGTACATACAATACAAACACAACAGCTAAATTCGCTTCTCTTACTATCGATGGTAAGGAAATCAATGTAGAGGAATTGGGTGGCAATGAATACTGCACACCTGTAACAGATGCAACTAAGGTCGTAGCAACAGCTAAGGACAATGCATCTTTGACAGTATTGCCTGTACATAACAACGATATTCACATGCTTCTTGAATCTGAGGATCATGCAACAGTTAAGAAGTTCACTGTTCGTCTTGGTCAGCCGGAAACATTGCTTCCAAATGATGACAGCAGAGACTACCCAGTAGCTAAGATCACTGCTACTGCAGCAAGTTCTTATCCTGGAACAGGTAATGAAGGTCCTGCATCTCATGTTTTGGATAACAATACAAATACACATTGGCATACAAACTGGAGCACAAATGAAGCAGCTGATGTAAATAAGCGTACGATCACTCTTGAAATGCATCCTGCTGAAGGTGAAGAGTACCCAGTATTGGATGGCATGCGTTACCAGAGACGTCAGAATGGTGGTAAGAATGGTGCCGTTCGTGATTATAAGATCGAATGCAGCATGGATGGTCAGAAGTGGGAAAAGGTAGCTGAAGGTCAGTGGGATGTAGAAAATGCTGGCTGGCAGGTTGCTAGATTTACTAAGCCTACACAGGCTAAGTATGTTCGTCTTACAGGTGTTCATACAGTAGCTGACAGTGGTAATGATAAGCACATGGCTATTGCTGAACTTCGTGTTACATATCAGCAGAACACAACACCTAATCCAGATCCGCAGCCTGAACCGCAGCCAGAAGCACCAAAGCCTGTTATCACAGGTAGTGCTCCAAGTACTCAGGAAGGTTTCGGTCCTGAAAAGGCAGTAGATGGCAATTTGGAAACATATTGGCATTCTGCTTACAACGAAGTATTGACAGATGAAAATCGCTACTTCCAGTTGAATTTCGAAAAGCCATATACAGTTTCTAAACTGACATACGTTCCTAAGCAGGGAATGGATGAAAACAATGGTGATAAGAATGGTACAGTAACAAAGTACACAGTTCTTTACAGCCTTGATGGTGAGACATGGAAGGAAGCTGCTAAGGGTGATTGGGAAGTAAGTGATGCAACTAAGTTTGCTGAATTTGCTGAACCTGTAGAAGCTAAGTACATTCGTTTGGTTGGTAATGAAACATTTGGTGTAGGTGGTCAGAATAACAAGTTCATGAGTGCAGTTGAGATTGGTGTTGAGACAGTAGCACAGCCGAGCCCAGCTCCGACAGAGGAACCATCAGTATCTCCAAAGCCTACAGCTAAGCCAACAGCTAAGCCAACAGTTGAACCGACAGCAGAGCCAACAGTTGAACCGACAGCAAAGCCTACAGTTGAACCGACAGCTAAGCCAACAGCTGAACCAACAGCAGAGCCAACAGATAAACCTGAAA
>CAUWCC010000043.1:0-14837 GCA_963556805.1 uncultured Bulleidia sp.
AAAAAGACTATGAATATCATGATTCATAGCCTTCATGTGCAAGTGACGAGTTTTTATATGAAATATACATGGGAGTTTAAATTAGAATGTGTCGAGAACTATAAAGCTGGCATCAAAAATATAAAGCCAGATTATGAAAAATGGATGTCTCCTATAAAATACAGAGAAACATCCATATGTAATTGAAAACAATAATATATAGCCAACAATCAGACAAATTAACGTCCAGGAAATTGGGTACACATTTTGATAAACATGGGTTTTATTTTAATCGTGCTGCTTTTCTTTCAAAAGATCACGGATCTCTTGAAGAAGGATAACCTCATCACTAGGTTTAGGAGCTTCTGTTTTCTTCTCTTCTTTATGATGGAACTTGTTGATAGCTTTTACCATAAGGAAGATAACAAATGCGATGATGAGGAAGTTTACAATGTTTTGAATAAAATTTCCGTAGTAGATTGCTGCCTCAGGCTGGGAAGCAGTTGCTGGTCGAATGACTAAGCGCAATGAGGTGAAGTCAATACCGCCCATGAATAAGCCGACAAACGGCATGAGTATGTCTTTAACAAGGGAATTTACAATAGCTGTAAATGATGAGCCCATAATGACACCTACAGCAAGATCTACAACACTGCCGCGGGAGATAAATTCTTTAAATTCTGCGATTAATTTCTTCATATGAAAAAAGCCTGCATGAAGCAGGCTCTTGAATTTAGAACTGCTTTTTGCCTTGAACGTATACAGACTTAACGTCGTAGTTATCTTCAAGAACAACGATAGAAGCATCACAGCCAGCCGCAATACGACCAACTTTGTCTTCCATCTTGAGCATAGTAGCAGGGTTCAATGTGCAGCTGTTGAGTGCTTCGGCAAATGGTACGCCTGCTTTTTCAACAAGGTTCTTCAAACCTTCATTGATCTTCAATGTAGAACCTGCAAGATTCTTCTCCTTAACAAGGTGAGCAGAGCCATCTGGATAGATCTCAATCTCGTGACCGCCGAACATGAACTTTGTGCCTGTTGGGAATCCCTTGCACATCAGACCATCAGAAATCATGATTGCCTTTGTACTTTCCTTGGAATGGAAGAATACATTCAGTGCTTCTGGTGTGGAGTGGTTGCAGTCGCAGATCACTTCACTATATACATCATGAAGACGAAGGGCTGTGCCTACCAAACCATTCTCACGGTGAGAGAATGGAGACATTGCATTATATGTATGTGTAATGGACTTTGCACCATTAGCGATAGCCATAACAGCCTGGTTAAATGTAGCATTGCTATGACCCATAGAAACTACAACACCATTGCTTGCAGCATACTTTGTCAATGCAAAGCCTTCATCGTGCTCAGGTGCCATTGTGATAATCTTGATCAAACCATCAGCAGCATCCTGATATTCTTTGAATTCTTCTACAGATGGGGCAACGATAGCTTCCGGAGGCTGAGCTCCTTTGTACTTCATGTCAAGGTATGGACCTTCGAAATGAATACCAAGGATACGAGCACCCTCGTATGTGCCTTCGTTGACAACATCAGCAACATTCTTAACAGCCTTGAGAAGAACTTCTTTGTGTTCTGTGATCGTTGTTGCCAAGAAACCTGTAACACCTTCGTGAACGATGTTCTTTGTCCATTTTTTCAAGCCTTCAGGATCGGCATAGTTTGTATCGAAGCCATATGCACCATGGCAGTGTACATCGATGAAACCAGGAACGATACGAAGATCGCCATAGTCTTCATCAGCCTCTGTTTCATAAGGCAGAACAGCATCGATCGTCTTTCCGTTAACGGAGATGACTGCTGGGATAAAATCACCAGCAATAAAAACGCGACTAGATTTGATTTTCATAAAAAACTCCTTCCATATTTACTTTACCATTTTTTTTGAAAGAGAGAGAAAAATGATATTATCAGATTTTATAAAGATATACTTTTTAGGGGATTTGTGAATAAAAACGTTTTCACATGCATGACCTGGGTTGTTATAATAGAACTAAATTCGGAGGGAGAAGTTATGATCGGGATCATTGTGACAGGACATGGAACATTTGCTGAAGGTATTCAAAGTGCAATTAAACTATTGGCTGGTGTTCCGGAACATTTTGAAATCGTCGATTATATGCAGGCAGATACAACAGATGATCTAGCAGATAAGCTGCGCCAAGCAGCACAGCATTTATCAGATTGTACAGATGGTATTGCGATCTTTGCGGATGCGCTGGATGGTGCTCCTTATAGTGAAGCGTTGCAATTATCAGCACAGATGCATAGGGAATGTGAGATTGCTGTCATTGGTGGATGTAACGTAGGTATGATCATGGAAATGAACATTGCTAGAAGTTATATTCGTGATCTTTCATCTTTTGTTGATATGGCTGTTGCGGAAGGTAGAAGGATGATCGCGGGACGGGCTTCTTTGGAAGATGGAAAGGATATAGACTAGAGGTATCGTGAGAAACACGATGCGGAGGGATTGAAATGGATTTTGGATTGATTCTCATTTTAATGCTGGCAGCTGCAGATGGCGTGATCGGTATTCATGTATTGCAAATGCCGATCGTTGCATGTACATTGATGGGTCTTGTGACAGGTAATGTCGAGGCTGCTTTGCAAGCTGGTGCAATGGCACAGATCGTTTACATGCTTTTGCAGGATGAAGGTTTTGAAGCGGGTGTATTTAGTGCATCTGCAGTTATGTTGATGGGAGATACAGCATCTGCTGGTTCTGTAGCAGCTGGAGCTGCTACAGGAGCATTACTTGGTGCTGCCTTGGAAGCCGGCATCAGACTTCTTAACACATGTTTTCTACCGGCTGCACGCAAGGCTGCTAATGCAGGTAATGATAAGAAATTGTTGACATTAAATGTGTTGATGATGGTATTGCGTATTGCTGCTGTTGGTGCAATTGGAGCATTGATGATGACGGCAGGTGTACAGGCTTATGCCGCTATGGAATCTGATTATGCATGGCTTTTGAATGGTGTGATTACGGCATGCAGTATGTTGAAGTATCTTGGTGTGGCAGTAATCCTGCGTAATCTTACATTGAGAGATATGCCAGGTGCATTGTGTGCAGGTATTGCAGCTGCGGTATTGTTTGCAGGACAGGCTGCGGATTATGGTCTTTTGGGCTGTGCTTTGCTGGCTTTCGCTATTGCAGCATACGATCTGCATCAGAATAAGAAAAAGCAGGCTGAGACATCTAGTGTAAAGGGAGGTGCTGAGAAATGGTGGTAGGAACAACACCTTATAAGGATAAGAAAGAAGCTTTTCCATTGGATAAAAAGACATTGCATCAGATCGCAATGCGATCCTTCTTTATGAGAGCTTCCATCAATAGCGAAACAGGTACTTCACTTGGCTGGACATGGGCAATTGCACCGGGTCTCAAGAAGATCCATACGGATGCAGATGACTATGCACTATCTTTAGGACAAAACTTGGAATACAGTGATCCAGGTTCTTGGTTCTCAACATTTGTGATGGGTGTTTCATTAGCGGCAGAAGCACAGAAGGCTGATCCTAGTATC
This sequence comes from uncultured Bulleidia sp., assembly GCA_963556805.1. Lineage (GTDB taxonomy): Bacteria > Bacillota_I > Bacilli_A > Erysipelotrichales > Erysipelotrichaceae > Bulleidia. The sequence goes on from CAUWCC010000043.1 coordinate 3,534, forward strand.
ATTCGTTCTGTACGTACAAGTGCTGCTTTGGCTGCGAAGTCTTTTGAAAAGGCCTTCTTTACAACATTGTTGATCCCTGGTCTTTTAGCTTTGATACAGTCCTTCATGGCACAATCTGCAGTAATGGTTGCAGTATTTGCATTGATCGTACTTGTTATTAGTATCGTTCTTCGTTTTACTTTGATCAATTATGGTTATAAGAAAGCATCATCTTCTATAGAGAAGATGATGCTTGATGCCGATGCTTTGGCACATGCTGCAAGGATCGGTGGTATCTTTATGCTTGGAGCTATGCTTGTTTTGACAGCTGCTGTTCCATCATCCATCCATCTGTTTGCTAATATGGGTGCTGCTCCATCTGGTGTCTATAATCCTGTTATGACACAATATGGATTGGCGTCAGTATTGCAATGGACAATTGCAATTGGTGCATCATTAGGCTGCTATCATTTAATCGTGAAGAAGAATTGGACATTGGTACGATGTGCTGTTCTGCTTACGGCATTAGGTTTCTTACTTGGCATTGTAATGTAAAAATATACGGCTGGATCCGTTCCAGCCTTTTCTTTTTTGGGGAATAGAAGATATTGCGGCGAAATAGACAGGTAGGAGGTTGGATGTATGTTGATTAAAGAAATGCCGCAAAATGAGAAACCGAGAGAGAAGGCAATGTTATATGGAGTGCGGTCACTAAGTACACCGGAACTTGTTGCAATCTTACTGCGGACTGGAGTCAAGGGACAGTCTGCCTTGGCGGCGGCAAATAAATTGTTGTGTGCTGCTGGAGGAGTGTCTGGTCTAGCTCGGATGAGTATTCGTGAATTAATGGAAAATGAAGGTGTTGGGGAAGTAAAGGCACTTGAATTACAGACAGCTTTTGAACTAAGCCGTAGGATCGCTTTTGAAGATGTATATAAAGAACAGATCGCGACACCAGAATCTTTAGTGAAATGGCTGCAGAAAGAAATCGGCAGTGCGGTTCAAGAAAAGTTTCTAGTTGTGTATTTAGATCAACAACATCGCATCATTCGTCATAGTACATTATTTCAAGGGACGGTAAATCAAAGTGCAGTTTATCCTCGCGAGGTATTCCGTGAAGCATTACTTTGCAGTAGTACAGATATCATGCTGGTACATAATCATCCAAGCGGAAATATTACGCCAAGTGATGCTGATATCATAATGACAGAGAGAATATGGAAGATCGGTGTACTAATGGGAATCAATGTGCTGGACCATATCATTGTTTCCGATAAAACTTTCTTCAGCTTTGCAAGGCATGGAATATTAGAGGAATTCATGGTCTCAGAGGGCAATCAATGGTAAAATACAAACAAGTGTAAAATTGTCTGGAAGGTGGTTTAGTCGATGAATAAGTTGTTCAGATCATTATGCATCATTGTTTTGTGCAGCATCATGGCATTGCCGGCAGGTTGTACAGCTGTGAAGACACAAGTTGTATATAGCGTATATCCAATCGGATATTTATTAGAAAGATTAGCTGGCAAAACGCTTCGCTATCAATCGATTCAAGAGCCTCTCATTGTAGAAAGGGCACAGATCTTGGATGACTATGAAGATACTTTGTCACAGTCACAAGCGTATTTCCATCTTGGGGATCTAGAACCATATCTATCTGTTACAGCATCCGATGTACGAGCATCTGGTGTTAAGGTCATTGATCTTTCTACTATGAATGCTATCTATGATTTTAAGAGATATATGGAAGTTCCGGGCAAAGATGAATTAGAGTTTGAAGAATTGCCTTACTATGAAGGAGATATGTTCTCTACGATTGATACTACAGAACAGGATCTTCATTTATGGGTCGATCCTATCGCAATGCTGTCTATGGGAAAGGATATTGAAAAGTGGCTTGTAGAAACATATCCGGATAATAAGGGATTGTATGAGAAGCATTTGAATACATTAGAGTCAGATATGATCAATTTAGATGCACAGTATCAGAACTTTAGTTCGCAATTATCACAGAAAGGCAATACGATCCGTTTTGCAACAATGACAGCTGGTTTTGGAAATTGGCAGAAAACATATGGCTTTCAAGTATATCCGATCATCATGTCTAAGTATGGTGTTTTGCCGAATGATGAACAGTTGAAAGCAATCGAAGAACGTTTAAAGCGAGATAATGTGCAATACATTGTATATGAACCGAACATGACAGATGACATGAAAGTTTTGTTTAGAAAGGTACAAAGTGATCTGGATCTTAAGCGGATCGATCTTTCAAATTTAAGTAGCTTGACAGAAGATCAAGAAGAAGATGGTAAAGACTATCTTTCACTGATGTATGAAAATTTAAGTATATTGCAAACTTTGGAGGCAGTACCTATTACAAATAAAAACACTTCTATGGAAGAAGTGCAGCAGGCGGAGTAAGGCCGGCATATGCCGGCTTTCTTCCGTATTAAGGAAATGATAGAGAAAGGAGAAGATAAGGCATCTAGAAAGGGTGTTGTTATCTATAGAAAAGATGAAGAAATTAATGTTAGCAGATGGTAATTCGATGTTGTTTCGTGCCTATTATGCTACGGCATATGGGGCTAAGATGACAACTTTGAAGGGGATCCCTACAAATGCAGTATTTGGTTTTGCCAATATGATGCAGAAGGCATTGGAGTTGGAGAAGCCGGATGCTGTATTGGTTGCTTTTGATGCAGGTAAGCACACATTCCGTCATGATCTATATCCAGAATATAAAGGTGGTCGTAAGCCAGCGCCGGATGATCTTGTACCGCAGTTTGGAATGGTCAGAGATTTTTTGGACGCATATGGCATTAAATGGGTAGAGATGGCGGATATCGAAGCAGATGATTTGATCGGTACAATGTCTGCTATGTGTCCATCTTACCAAACTGTCATTTTTTCTAGTGATCACGATCTTTTACAGTTGGTAGATGATACGACTTCTGTATTGTTGATGAAGAAGGGGATCACTGAAATGGATGAGATGACACCTGCTAAGATGAAAGAAGAAATGGGGATCGAACCGAAGCAGATCATTGATATGAAGGCTTTGATGGGGGATTCCAGTGATAATATTCCAGGTGTTAAGGGTATCGGGGAAAAGACAGCTGTAAAACTTTTGCAACAGTATGGTACAGTTGACAATGTTTTGGCACATGAAGATGAGCTGAAGGGAGCAATGCAGAAGAAGATCAAAGAGGGTCATGAAAGTGCATTGTTATCAAAGACCTTAGCAACGATCAAGCGTGATGTTGTAATCGATATTCAGGTTGAAGATTGTGCATTCCACCCAGATTATGTTTCTCTTGTTCATTTCTTGGAAACATTGGATATGAAGAAGCTTGCTGCAAAGTTTAGAGATATGATCACTGAAGATAAAGCAGATGTCGTAGAAAAGAAAAAGGGAGAGATGGTACATGAGATTCCTGCCTCTTTCTATACACAGCCTTATGCCGTATTTGGGGATGATAATAAAGGTGAATTCATGTCTGCTTCTTTACATGGCTTGGCATTAAGTAATGGGAAAGAACATTACTACATTCAACTGGATGATGTAAAGAAGGATAGTTGTTTGCTGCAGCATTTGGCCGCTGGAGAGGCTTGTTCTTTTGATGTAAAGAGATTGCTGCATGTTTTACAAAACGAAGGGATCCAAGCTTCTTTTCAGGATGATGTGATGATCATGGCATCCTTAGCGAATTCTACATTGACAGGTTTGGAAAAAATCCTGCAGTTTTATGGCATAGAGCTGCAATTGACATATGAAGATGTTTATGGAAAAGCATCTAAACCGATCCTTTTACTGGATGGAGAAAAACAAAGTCTTTATGGCTGTGAAAGAGCGGAAGCAATCTTAGAAATCTACCAAGAAGCATATCCAGTCTTGGAACGTGATGGAGAGATGAAGCTGTATCGTGAGATCGAAATGCCGCTGATATTGATCCTCAAAGACATGGAAGAAACAGGCATTCGATGCGATATCGATGTTCTTAATGCAATATCAGATCGTACCAAAGATGAGATGGATGCGTTGGAAGCTAGGATCTATGAAGAAGCAGGTCATTCTTTCAATATCAAATCACCAAAACAGTTGGCAGAAGTTCTTTTTGATGAAAAGGGTCTTTACACAGGTAAGAAGAGAAGTACTTCTGCTGAGAATTTAGAAAAGCTTCTTGGAGCAGATCCGATTATTGAATATATCTTGTCTTATCGTAAGCTTTCAAAGATTTATAGTACATATGCAGAAGGGCTTAAGAAGTATATTCGTAAAGATGGCAGAATTCATACGATCTATAACCAAGCAGCTACTACAACAGGTCGTTTATCTTCTAGTGAACCAAATCTGCAGAATATATCGGTTAGGGATGAGCAGGGAAAAGAAATACGTAAAGCTTTCCTGCCGGATGCTGATTCTGTTTTGATCTCTTGTGACTATCATCAGATCGAATTGCGTATGTTAGCACATATGGCAGATGAAAAAGCATTGATCGAAGCGTTTAGAGATGGTGTAGATATTCATACAAAGACGGCAATGGATGTATTTGGGGTTGCGATGGAAGATGTGACGTCGCTGATGAGAAGACAGGCAAAGACAGTCAACTTTGGTATCGTATACGGTATTTCTGACTTTGGCCTTTCAGAACAATTGGGAACTTCTGTAGCAGAAGCACGACATTTCATTGAAACATATTATAGTAAATACCCACGTATTCGTACGTATATGGATCAGATCGTGCAAGATTGTGAAGAAAAAGGTTATGTAACGACATTGCTTGGTAGACGCCGTGAGATTCCAGAGATCCACGATAAAAATAGAATGGTACGTGAATTTGGTAAGAGAGCTGCAATGAATGCACCGATCCAGGGCAGTGCTGCTGATCTTATCAAGATTGCTATGATCCACATTGCCGGCATGATGAAAGAAAAGCATGTAAAGTCCAAGATGATCCTGCAGGTCCATGATGAATTGATATTCTCTGTTCCACATGCAGAGGTAGAAATGATGAAGGATCTGATCAATGACGGTATGATCCATGCTATGGATCTTGAGGTGCCGTTGACAGCAGAATGTTCCATTGGAAATGACTGGTATGAAGCAAAATAAGGTGATGATATGCCAGAACTTCCAGAAGTAGAGACTGTTGTTAGAACATTGGAACATGAGATATGTGATGCAGAGATTTTAGGTGTATCTGTTTATTGGCAAAGGATCATTGAAGGGGATGCAGAAGTATTTCAACAAAGTCTGTGTCATGAACACTTTCGTAAGTTTGAACGACGCGGGAAGTATTTGATCTTCCGTATGGATACGGTTACATTGGTCGTGCATTTGCGGATGGAGGGCAAGTTCTATATATTGCCGGATGAAGCACCGAAAGATCGGCATACGCATGTTATCTTTCAATTAGCTGGAGGCAGACAATTGCGCTATCACGATACAAGAAAGTTCGGTAGGATGTGCATTTTGCCGATCGATCTAGATCTTTCTACTTTTAAAGAACTTGGGCCTGAACCTTTATCATCCGACTTCAATGCTGCGTATATTCATGCGTATCGGAAAGGTAGAAAAGTACCATTGAAGACTTTGTTATTAGATCAGCATTTTACAGCAGGTATCGGTAATATTTATGCGGATGAGATCTTATATGCATGTCGTCTAAGACCCGGAAGGTCTTGTGCTCGCATAACAAGAAAAGATGAAGAAAATATTGCTCGTGAAGCAAAACGTATTCTGCAGGATGCTATTGCAGCAGGAGGAACCACGATCCGTTCCTATACTTCCTCACTTGGTGTGACTGGTAGATTTCAGCTGTCATGTCAGGTCCATACGAAGAAAATATGCGGGGTATGTGGTAATGAAATTAAAATAAAATATATAGGTGGAAGAAGTAGTTATTACTGTCCACATTGTCAAAGATAGGAGTCAGTTTTATGAAGAAGATCGGTATTACTGGAACGATCGCGTCTGGGAAAACAACATTTTGCATTTTATTAAAGAGAAGAGGATTGGCGGTCTTCAATAGTGATCGCTATGCATCTATGTGTCTGCATGCATCACATCCTGCTATGAAGGAGATTGCTTCTGTATTTCCAGAAGTTGTTGATCAAAATGGAGATGCAGATAAGCAGAAATTGGCAGATTGTATATTCTGTGATGAAACAAAACGTAAGAAGTTGAATCAAATCGTGCATCCATATGTGATCGCCGGCATGGAGCATTTCTTTGCTTCTCATGCCGATATGCCGATCGTTTGTGCGGAAGTGCCATTACTGTATGAAGCTGGTATTCAGGATATGTTTGATGAAGTTGTTGTTGTAATGTGTGAAAAAGAAACGGCTGTAAAACGTATGATGGAAGATCGTTCTTATTCCAAAGAAGAAGCAGAACGTAGATATGCTTCACAGATCGATTCTGTGAAGCAGGCTGAGCTTGCGGATATTGTGATCCACAATGATGGAGATCTAAAGGCATTGGATCATGAAGTGAATATGATGATGCGCCGTTTGCGCGGTAGAAGAGGGCATGATGCTTAAGAATGATGATACTTTCCGTGTAGAGTGTGCTGCGTCATTGTCAGAAGATACGATGGTCTCCTTAATGGATCTATATCAACCTTTGATAGGTGGTGACGGGGTGCTTTTGTACCTCACATTGCATGCGGAAGCACGTCATCAAAGAGCACAATCCACGCATCGTCATCTTTCACGGATCATGAGTATTTCATTGGATGTTTTGGAAAGAGCAAGATTTCGGTTAGAACAATACAATCTATTGACTACTTTCTGCAAAACATTAGAACATCATGATAATTATGTTTATAAGCTGCGTTCACCTCTGCCTACTGTAGATTTTCTAAAGATGAAAACGTATATGAATACATATTCATCTAAAGTTGGTTCAAAGGATTGTACAGAAGTCATCCAAAGACTTGGTAATGTTGGTGTGTCGGTTGAAGGATACAAGAATGTAACACGACCTTACATCAATACATTATCCCCGGAAAATGTAGGGAATGCAGTTTATCAGGAAATGAAACCAATGTTTAACTATGGCGCAGCAAATGTGAATATTAATTTTGATTATGATAAATTTCTTAGTAAAGCTACGAATCTGATCTTTCCTATGTATTTACGTACAGAAGAAAATATGGAAATGATCGGAGAATTGGCAACGATATACGGAATCAGTCCTGAGAGTATGGTTAAACATGTAAAGAATTGCTGTACGATCGATGGCTCTTCCTTCAATGTGAATAAACTGCGTTGGTTGTGCAAGAAAGCAAAAGCGGATGCGATCCAGGCTGTAGATCCGTATGATCTGCCACCGGCATCCTTTTTGCAATCGAAACAAAAAGGCAGACCACTTACGAACAGTGATTTATCTACGATCTCTTATCTTGCCGAGGACCTAAAGTTTCCAAATGCTGTCATCAATGTCATGATCGAGTCGATTTTGAAGAAGACAAAGAATATTTTGGAACGTAGATATGTTGAGGCAGTAGCATCTATGTGGCAGAAGGATGGGGTAGAAACGAAAGAACAGGCTCTACAGGAAGTTAAGAAGTCACCTGTATATAGTACGCCGCGTAGTGCTTCTGGACACGTTTATGAACTTCCTGACTATATGAAGAATCCGGAAACGAAACTAGAAAAGGCTACACCGGAAGAAATTGCAGCAGCAGAACGCAAGATCCAAGAATTGCGGAAGAAAATGCAAGAGAGTGAATAGAAAGCAGGTGATACAGGATGCGAAATGGTTTAGAAAAGATGGAATGGAATATTACAATATCTGAGCAACAGGAAAAGGCAACGATGCAGCTGAAAGAAGAGCTTCTCCAGGATCCTGATGTACGCCACCTTTCAGAAATTGCTAGGATCCCGATGAAGGTGCTCTTAGCACATCCTTGGAAGGTTGATTCTTGGCGCAAGCATATTCAGCCTTGCAAACATTGTAAGGGATTGGCAGTATGTAAGTCTGGTTGTCCTGTTGGTTATCGAATCATGCTTGCTTATGATGGTATTTTAAAAGAAGAAGTATCCGCCTGCAGATATAAGAAAAAGGAGCTAGATGCAACAAAGCATATGAGTCAGTATATAGTAGATCGCACCTTGCCCGCTTCTATGAAAACAGTAAGTTTGGATCATCTGGATCTCAAATCGGAAACAAAGACATATGCTTCTTCTGTTGTTAAGATCTATGATGCATTTGCAAATAATAGAGGTATATATCTTTATGGTACGATGGGAGTAGGTAAGACGTATCTAGCGGCAGGTGCGTGCAATGATCAGGCTAGGAAGGGATTGCGCGTTGCTTTTGTATGCTGGCCGGAATTTGTAGAAGATATGAAATCGTTATTTATGACAGGTGAATATAAAGAATACATAGATAAGCTCAAGCGTGCTCAGTTTGCTGTCTTGGATGATATCGGGGCTGAATCGGTTACGGACTGGTGTCGTGATCAGATCTTGTTTCCCGTGTTGAATGCACGGTATGAGGCAGGATTGCCGACATGGCTTACATCTAATGAGGATTTAACATCTTTGTGTGATCATTTTACAGTAGGCAGTAAAGGTTCTGAATCTACGTTAAAAGCGAAACGTATTATTGAACGAATTACGGCAATGTGCGATATAATACAATTGCAAGGCGAATATAGACGTTGATTTCGGTTGACTGTTTATAGATGAATGCCTAAAATTATTAGGGGATTCGGAGGCATATACATGGTCAGAAAGATTGGTGTATTAACTTCAGGAGGTGACGCTCCTGGAATGAATGCTGCAATTCGATCTGTTACTAGAATTGCATTGAATAACGGCATTGAAGTAGTCGGTGTTCATAATGGATACAAAGGTCTTCTTGATGAAACATTTGAACCATTAAATCGTACAAGTGTGAGTGATATCATGGATAGAGGCGGAACGATCTTGGGGTCTGCAAGACTACCAGAGTTCCGTGAAGAGGAAATCCAGGATGCGTGCATTCGCAACTTGAAGAGAGCTGGTATTGAAGCTCTTGTTGTCATTGGTGGTGATGGTTCTTATCGAGGAGGTCTTTCTTTAACACGTAAAGGTATTAACTGTATCGGACTTCCAGGTACGATCGATAATGATATTCCTGGTACGGATTTTACGATCGGTTTTGATACAGCATTGCAGACATGTGTTGAAAATGTCGATAAATTGAGAGATACTTCTTCATCTCATCATCGCTGCTCTATTGTTGAAGTAATGGGCAACCATTGCGGAGATTTGGCTTTATACTCAGCTATTTCATGTGGTGCGGAAATGGTGATCACACCAGAAACGGGATATGATGAATTGGAAGTTATTGAGAAACTTAGATATTTGGGTGAAGCGGTCCATAAAAACCATGCTATCGTATTGATCTCTGAAAAGATCTGTGATGTAGATGCGTTGGCGAAGCGCGTTACAGCAATGACGGATTTCTCTGGTAGAGCAACGGTACTTGGTCATATCCAAAGAGGAGGCTCTCCTTCTCCAGCGGATAGAGTTTTGGCAAGTAGAATGGGTGAAAAAGCTGTAGATCTTCTTATGGAAGGGATCGGCGGTCATTGTGTAGGCATCATTGACAATGAGATCACATCTGTTCCGATTGAAGATGCTTTGAATAGACCGCGTAAGAGCCGCAAAGCTCTTTATAGATTGTTTGATCGTCTGGTGTAGTCAGACGCATTATAGGAAGGAAGAATAAAAATGGAAAACTACAATCACACACTTAAAAAGACTAGAGTCATCTGCACGATCGGTCCTGCATCGGAAAATATTCCGACTTTGACAGGCCTTGCAAAGGCAGGTATGAATATTGCCCGCTTGAATTTTAGTCACGGTTCTTATGAAGAACATAAGGCTAGAATTGAGATGGTAAGACAAGTTTCTGCTGAAACAGGTTTAAATCTTGCAATTGCTTTGGATACAAAGGGTCCGGAGATCAGATTGGGTAACTTTGTAAATGATACAGAGAATTATGAGATCGGCGAGATCGTTACTCTTGTAAAGGAACCAATGGAAGGTACGCATGAGCGTTTCCACATTCAGTGTCCTGAATTGTTTGACGACCTTAAGGAAGGCAACTACATCTTGATCAACGATGGCAAGATGCGTATTTCTGTATTGGAGAACAATGGCTCTGAGATCAAGTGCCGTGTAGAGGTTGCTGGTCCGATCAGTTCTCACAAGGGATGCAATGTGCCAGGTGTAAAGCTCTCTATGCCATTCCTCTCTGCTAAGGATGAATCTGATATTCGTTTTGGTTGTGAGAATGGTGTTGACTTTATCTTTGCGTCTTTCGTAAGAAGAGCAAGCGATGTCAATGCAATCAGAAAGATCTGTGTTGAGATGGGTCAGCCGCAGATCAACATTATTGCTAAGATCGAAAATCAGGAAGGTTATGACAATGTTGACAGCATCCTTGAGGCTGCTGACGGTGTCATGGTAGCTCGTGGTGATCTCGGTGTTGAGATCCCTACAATGCTTGTTCCTGTATATCAGAAGCACATTATCCGCCAGGCTAACATTATTGGTAAGCCGGCATTCACAGCTACACATATGCTCGATTCTATGACACACAATCCAAGATGTACACGTGCTGAAGCATCTGACGTATGCAATGCAGTTTTGGATGGTTCTGATGGTGTTATGTTGTCTGCTGAATCTGCAGCAGGTGATTATCCGATTGATGCATGTGAGACAATGTCTGAGATTGCTGAAGAAGCAGAAAAGATCATCAACTATAGAGAAAGACTTGAATGGTTGAAGACAACATCCAATAAGACAGTTCAGGATGCTGTTTCTATTGCTATTTCTGATGCTACTTTGACACTGGATAACATTGGTGCAATTGTTGTCTTCACACAGGGTGGTACAACAGCTCGTCGTATCTCTAAGTTCAGACCGAATGTTCCGATTCTTGCTGTAACTTTCACACATGATACACAGCGTAAGCTCCTCTCTTACTGGGGTGTCGTACCGATCTATTCTGAAGTTCAGAACAAGATGACAAACGACGATGAACTGGCTTCTGGTTTTGCTAAGGCATATGGTGTTAAGCCAGGTCAGCTGATCATCATCTCTGCAGGTTACCCGACAGGTGAAGGTTCTGCAAACATGATGAAGATCGTAGAAGTTAAGTAATAAAACAGGGGTCGTACTAGGTACGTATCTTCTTTACTAAGGGTACAGTAATGTACCCTTTTTCTTTATGTAAAAGAGCTGAATGATAAGTGATTCTCGTGAAAAAAATGATAGCGTAAAATATTTTGTGTAAATTCGCTTTTCTGTAATAGTAGAAAAAAA
>CAUWCC010000044.1:0-14195 GCA_963556805.1 uncultured Bulleidia sp.
CACTTCTATAAGTGGTGGGATGAATTGCGATTAACACGGCGTTTTCTTGACTTTAGAATCTTGCTGTATTACAATGTATTTACAAATCAGTCGTATCTAATGGAAAGGATATAAACATAATGCAATTGGATACAAATAATCATTCGGTATTCATGTTACACTATCATTTGATTATGTGTATAAAATATCGTAACAAAGTAATAGACGATATTATCTCTAATCGTTTGAAAGAGATATTTGAAAAGATTGCTCCTGCCTATAACATTACATTAGAGGAATGGAATCACGATACAGACCATGTTCATATTCTATTCAAAGGGCAGCCGAATACAGAAATCAGCAGGTTTATCAATGCATATAAATCCGCAAGTAGCAGACTCATAAAGAAAGAGTTTCCTCAGATACGTAAGTCTCTATGGAAAGAGATGTTTTGGTCACAGAGTTTTTGTCTGCTGACCACAGGTGGAGCTACCGTAGATATTATCAAACAGTACATAATGTCACAGGGGAAGAAAAATGGCAAACAAAGCAATTAAGTATCGCATATATCCTACAACTGAACAAAGTATTATGTTCTCTAAGACCTTTGGCTGTTGTCGTAAGGTCTATAATCTTATGCTTTCTGACAAGATTGAGGGTTATAAAGCAACTGGGAAATTCCCTATTGTAACACCTGCCAAATACAAGAAAGACTATCCTTATCTTAAAGAAGTAGACAGTCTTGCACTTGCTAATAAACAGATGGATTTGCAGGCAGCATTTCGTAGTACATTTAGTAAATCTCGCAAAAAGAAAAACGGATTTCCCAGGTTCAAATCTGCAAAGCATAGTCGTAAGTCTTACACTACAAACAATCAAAAAGGCACAGTAGCTATTATGGATAAAAGATATATCAAGCTCCCTAAAGTGGGTAAGGTGAAGGCTGTTATTCATTGTATTCCCGATGATAATTGGATTATCAAATCTGCTACTATATCACAGGAATCAGATGGTAAGTATTATATTTCTGTGCTTTTTGAGTTTGAAAAAGCAGAAAATACTTATATAGCGGATAAAACGAACGCCATTGGATTAGATTATGCTTCTGATGGCTTATATGTGGACAGTAATGGCAATGTGGGTACTAATCATAAGTATTACCGTGAAAGTCATGATAAGCTTGCCAAAGCACAACGCAAACTGTCTCGTATGCAAGGCTCTAAAAAACAAGAAGATAAATCTAATAACTATATTAAACAACTCCGTAAAGTAAACAAAATTCATAGACATATTGCTAATCAGCGTTTGGATAACCTACATAAAATATCTACTGAGATAGCCAATCAGTATGATGTTGTTTGTGCGGAATCCTTAAATATGCGTTCTATGTCTAATAAAGGTTTTGGTAACGGCAAAGCGACACTGGATAACGGATATGGAATGTTCCTATCTATGCTTGAGTATAAGCTGTCTGATAGAAATAAATATCTCGTAAAAGTAGATAAGTGGTTTCCGTCATCACAAATATGCCATTGTTGCGGTGTTTTGCATCCCGAGATGAAGGATTTAGCTAACCGCAAAATGGTATGTGATTGTGGTCTTACAATAAACCGTGACCAAAACGCTGCTATCAATATCCTAAACGAAGGATTACGCCTACTTAGTGAAGTAGCATAAACAAAATATATAGTAGGGATGGAATTAGCCCAAACTTATACGCCTGTGGACATTGTGTAAGACATTGAGTTGCGTAACATCGTAGCCAACGCAGTAGTGGTTGAAGCAGGAAGCTCCGACTTCTATAAGTCGGAGTAGTTCACTTCATCTGCTAAGTCATTGTATATTGCATACAACAATAAGTTTCTAACAATATTTGATCTGGTTTTGCATGGATATAAGAAAAGCTGTTGATATATACCAACAGCTAATCACCATCCTGGATGTTAGGGTATACCTGCTTCAGGATGTTTTCTTTTGGTTTGAAAGTGTCATCATGCCATGGTTTAAGGTAGAGACACCAGAATTCATCATATGTAAGACCGCTTTCCTTTACTTCTTTAGCAATATCTTTGCCGACATAGCGGAAGTGATCTGGTTCATAGTCAAACCCTGTAATAGATTTCTTACCTTTTGGATAGCGTAAGATAAAGCCATATTCTGTACTATGATCCTGCAGCCATTGGAAGGCATTGGTGGTATCAAAGTTTGTTGTATCTTCTCCTACACATGTCAAATTAACACACAATCCAGACTGATGTTCGGATGCGCCAGCTCTCGCAGCATAGTTATCTGCAGCACTTTCGCCATACCATACTTTGGCATTGTTGAAAGAATCATTTTGTTCATCATAAGAACGATATCCAACAATGGCATAAATCGGGACTTGATCGTTGTAGGCGGCTGATGCCATATCTGTGAAGGCTTGGGCAGCTTCTTTTCGTATTTGTACACCCTCTACTGCAAATTGAGAAGGAGGGGCTGTAAGTTCCGGCGGCACGTATTCTGGTGCTAATAAATAGATCTTATTCACAAGCATATCTACACCAGCATTCGGCGGATTGATGACCGTATCTTTGTAATTCTCGATATAGGTATATGACAATTTCATACTGCCATCCGCATTTTGTTCACGGTTAGAGACCACATCTTGAATATATGTTTGTTCGTTATATTGGTAATCAAAGACACATAGAGGAACGATCTCTTGAAAGGTAAGAGAAGAGAACAGATTTTGCAATTGGTCTGTCTCATAGCCGATCTCTTCTAGTCTGTTATACAGTAACATATCGTCTGGAGTAAGATGTGTGCCTGAGGGCATTGCTAGATAGAGGGGGAGGTAGTCAGGATCAAAGCTATCATCCATGATTGCTTCAGCTAGGAATTCTGACCAGCAGCGTTCTTTTAGGATCAGTTCAGCTTGTTCTCCAGAACGGATCTTAGTGATTTGTTCTTTGGTGTAACCAAGTTCTTCTAGCTGCTTATCTACAAGGAAACCAGGTAATTTGAAAACGGCTAGGAATAGAAGGGCAGATACAAGCAAGATCGCCATGATCTTGCGGCGTACGTTTTTGTGTGCGCGGTCTGTTTTTACTGGTTTTAAAGCATCCCAGTTGATCTTGTATCTTCGTCTCTTTTTTTTCTTTGTCATATGTTAATCTCAAAACCATTCCATATGCCGTTATGCGGCAGATCGGTAACAGTTATGATCTCCTTTGTGGTTGGATGGGGAAACGAGAGACGTACAGCCCATAGGGCGATCTGTCCTTTCGAAGCATGTTTGTTATATCTTTGATCACACAACAATGGTGTCCCTCTACTTGCGAACTGGATACGGATTTGGTGAGGTCTTCCTGTAAAGAGGGAGATCAACACAAGGCTCTTACCATCCTTCACCCCCAATGTACGATAGGAGAGTTTAGCATATTTGCCTGTTTCCTTATTCTTTGTAGTATGGACCATGTTTGTACGTTTATCTTTGATCAGATAGTCTTCTAAGATCCCATCTGGCTTTGCTGGGATACCATCTAGTACAGCGACATATTCTTTTGTCAATTGATGGGTACGAACAGATTCAGATAAACGGGAGGCAGCTTTGCTTGTCTTAGCAAATACCATACATCCGCCTACTGGTCTATCTAGACGATGAACAAGTCCCAGGTATACATTGCCTGGTTTGTTATATTTCTCTTTTAGATACTGTTTTCCCATCGTGAGGACATCTTTGTCCTTTGTGTCATCAGCTTGTACGGGAATATTTACTGGCTTGGAGAGACATAGCACATGGTTGTCTTCGTATAAGATCTTCATTTTCTCTGCCATCTTCCATAGATGCCGCAAGGTAATAGCAGATCACGGTTTTTAAGCGGGATCGCGATCTCACCTGTTTCTACTGTACCGTTTGGATGTTCGTTCAGAACGGTCGTCTTCAACAAGTCTTCCAATACGATAGAAGAAAAACCTGTTGTATAAGAATTGATCAAGAAGAACAAGGCGTTGTCATCCAAGATATCAAGACATGCTTGGATGAGATGCGGGATCTCTTTTTCAAACTTCCACATTTCTCCATTTGGACCTCTGCCGTAACTTGGCGGATCCATCAAGATACCATGGTATGTATGACCTCTTCTTTTTTCGCGTTCTACGAATTTCAAGCAATCATCTACGATGAAACGAATCTTTTTATCTTGGAGTCCGCAAAGGTCTCTGTTTTCTTTTGCCCATTGGACCATGCCCTTAGAGGCATCAACATGTACGACTTCTGCTGCTCCAGCTTTAGAACATGCCATTGTGGCACCACCTGTGTAGGCAAAAAGATTAAGAACACGGATCTCTTCATCTTTGTGTTCTTCGATCAAAGAACGCATCCAATCCCAGTTGACAGCCTGTTCTGGAAACAAACCTGTGTGCTTGAAACCAGTGGGGGATACTTTGAAAGTAAGGTCTCTGTAATCTACTGTCCACATTTCTGGTAAGCGTTTCTTGTATTCCCAAGAACCACCGCCTTTGTTGGAACGGTGGTAGACAGCATCGGCTTTGTGCCAAGACTTATCTTTCCCCTTAGGCCAGATAGCCTGCGGGTCAGGTCTACGTAATACAGTGTCTTTCCATACTTCTAGTTTTTCGCCGTCTCCTGCATCGAGACAGCAGTAATCTTTCCATTGATCAGCTTTGTATATCATTTTCTTTATCATCCTTTTGCCTGATTATATCATCGTTCTTTGAGTTGTGCTCAAAGAGGGCGAGATTGGAGGCATCAATGGTATAATAAATCGGAAATGGAGATGGATTATGATTGATACTTCTTATTTAAATCAAAATCAAAGAGAGGCAGTGCTGGCAAATGAGCACTACCTTCGTATTATTGCGGGTGCAGGGTCTGGTAAGACACGTGTGTTGACGATGCGTATTGCGCACTTAATTAAAGATGAAGGTATTTTCCCATATAAGATCTTGGCTATTACTTTTACTAATAAAGCGGCACGTGAGATGAAGGAGCGTGTGCAGAAGATGTTGGATGAAGGGACAGCTGATCCATGGATCTCTACGATCCACTCTCTTTGTGTAAGAGTGCTGCGTGAGGATATTAATGTCATGGGATGGCCGCGTAATTTTACGATCATTGATGCGGAAGATCAGAAGAGCATCGTAAAGGAAGCTTGCAAGAAGTATGGCATGGATTTGCAAGAGTATACACCTGCTTCTTTGATCGGCTATATCTCTAACAATAAGACAGCTGGTATTTCTGTATTGCAAGCAATGACGATGGCAGGTTCGGATCTGGATGGGAATAATAGAGCAAAGGTATATGGATACTATGTTGAAAGACAGGAAGCTTTGTATGCTTTGGATTTTGATGATCTGATCCTCAAGACTGTTGATATGTTTGAAAAGTATGAAGAAGTCAGAGCAAAGTGGGCAAGAAGATTTCACTATATCTTGGTAGATGAGTTCCAGGATATTGACTTCAATCAGTATAAACTGATCAAGTTATTGACAGGGAACGAAAATGATCTGCTTGTTGTGGGTGATCCTGATCAGACGATCTATACATGGCGCGGGGCAGAAGTGGGTATCATCATGAACTTTGAGAAGGACTTTCCATCATGCCGGACGATCGTTCTCAATGAGAATTACCGTTCTACACAAAATATTTTGAAGGGTGCTAACTCTGTGATCAAGAATAATCAAAATCGTGTGGATAAAGAGTTGTTTACCCAAAGATGTTCCAATGAGAAGATCACGCACTATAGTGCTGTAAGTGATACATACCAAGCTACTTGGATCGCTAATACGATCATGGAACTGCATCGTCAAGGCAAGCCGTATCATGATATGGCAATCTTGTATCGTTCCAATTATCTTTCTAGAGTACTTGAAAAAGGTTTGGTGGATCAGCGTATTCCATACATTATCTATGGTGGTGTAAGGTTCTATGAACGTATGGAAGTCAAGGATGCATTGTGTTATCTAAGAATGGTCACAACTGGGGATGATCTGGCTTTGAATCGTATCTTGAATAAACCTAAGCGCGGGATTGGTGCTAAGACGATGGATCTGATCGCAGCAAAGGCCGAGGAAGATAGAAGTACGATGTATGAAGCAATTAAGAATCATCCGGATCTTTGCCGTGGTAAGGCACGTGAGACATTGAATCATTTTGTGCATCAGGTAGAGGAATGGAAGAAAGCAGCACAGGCGGAGGATCTGAAGATTGATCGTTTGTTTGAAAGGATCATTGATGAATCAGGTTATCGCAATATGCTGGAAGAGAAGAAAGAAGAAGATCGTATTGAGAACTTGAAGGCAGTGATCGATGACGTGAAGGAATTCATGAATAATAATCCGGATAGTACATTGGATGAGTATATGCAGATGGTATCTTTGTATGGTGATAGAGAAGAGGCTGCTGCAAGTGATTGTGTTCAGTTGATGACAGTACATGCGGCTAAGGGTCTGGAGTTTGATACGGTCTTTGTATCAGATATGAATGATGGAATCTTCCCAAACCAACGAGCTATGGAAGAAGGAAAACGAGGAATTGAAGAAGAGAGAAGATTGGCTTATGTTGCCTTTACACGTGCACAGAATAAGTTGTATCTCACAGAAGCTGGTGGTTTCTCCTTCATGATGCAGAAAGTACGTTCTACTTCTCGTTTTATTCAAGAAATCGATCCAGACTGCATTGAACATCTTGGTAATGAGAGCAATCGGGAAAGATATGTAGAAACAAGTGAACCGCATACGTATGAAAGAACGGGTCTTTCTTTGGATGATAAGCCTAAGAAGAAGGGTGTGAAGTTCAAGAAGGGTGATCATGTTCTGCATCCTAAGTTTGGTGAGGGTGTTGTTGTAAATGTGGATGGACCGCTGTTGGGAATCGCTTTCCCATATCCCCATGGAAAGAAGAAAGTCATGGCAGCGTTCCCTGGTCTTGTGAAGAAGAATGATTTGAAGAATTGATATGGAAGATAAAGTAAAGTTGATGAAAGAACTTGTTGCAAAGTTGAACGATGCAGCAGATGCCTACTATGACGGTCGTGGTGAAGTCATGACGGACTATGAGTGGGATGCGATGTTTGATGAATTAAAACGTTTGGAATTGGAAACGGGTGTGGTTCTGGAGGATTCTCCAACAAACAAAGTATCTGCCGATCATGTTCCAGGCGAGAAGGAAGAGCATGAGTTTAGTGCGTTGTCTTTAGCGAAGACAAAGAAACCAGAGGAGCTTGTAAAGTGGGCGGATGGTAGAGAGATATGGCTGTCTTGGAAGTTGGATGGTCTGACTCTTGTTGTGACATATGACAATGGGCACTTGACGAAGGTCGTAACACGTGGGGATGGACATGTTGGTACAAATATTACGCATTTAGCTTCTGCTATACGCGGGATACGCAAGACAGTGAAAGATAAGGGACATCTTGTAATCCGTGGAGAAGCAGTGATCTCATATGAAGATTTCGCGGCTTTTAATATGGAAGCGGAAGAAGAGTACGCAAATCCAAGGAACTTGGCATCTGGGTCTTTAACATTGAAAGATCCAGAGGAAGTAAAGAAACGTAAGATCACATGGATTCCGTTTACCCTTGTTCATTGTGATCATGAGATAGTGTCTTGGGGAGACCGTATGACGTATCTAGAAGAGAATGGATTTACGGTCGTGGAAAGGGAAAAGATCACAGTTCCTTCTTTAGAGAATATCCATATTGCGATTGATAGATGGACGAAACTTGTCACGGATGAGAAGAACCCATATCCAGTAGATGGCCTTGTTATCGTGTATGACGATACAGCATATGCAAGTACTGGTTCTGTTACAGGACATCATGCAACACGAGCTGGTTATGCTTTTAAGTGGGCTGATACAGCGGCAGAGACACAGCTGGATCATGTGGAATGGTCATGTGCAGCAGGTTCTATTACACCAGTGGCAGTATTTGAACCAGTTGAGCTGGAAGGCACGACCGTTAAGCGGGCTTCTTTATGTAATATCAGTGAATGTGAAAGACTTGGTATTGGGGCAAAGGGAACGGTATTATCAGTGATCAAGACAAATAAGATCATTCCTAAGATCATTCATGTATCAAAAATAGAAGGTAGACTGGAGATACCGGAGGTATGTCCTGTATGTGGTAGTTCTACGATGATCCATGTATCCCCGCTCAGCGGTACTAAAACATTACGTTGTACAAATCCTGAATGTGATGCTAAGAAATTGCGTAAATATGCAAGGTTTGTATCAAAAGCAGGAATGGATATCGATGGCGTGAGTGAACAGACTTTAGCTCGTTTTATCAACTGCGGATGGATCCACAGTGCAGCGGATATCTACCGCCTTGGTGAACATGCAGAAGAGATTGCCAAGCTGGAAGGTTTTGGTGAAAAATCAGCCAAGAATCTGCAGGAAGCTATTAGAAAAGCAAAAGTAGTAGAAGATACAAAACTCTTATATGCCTTAAATATTCCTTTGATCGGTGTTGATGTAGCAGAACGTTTATTAGGTGCACATCCTTTTACAGAACTGTGTCAGATCGCCAAGGAAACAACAGATCATGAAGTATTCTCGGCTATTGATGGGATCGGACCAGAAAAGTCTGGTGCGTTTGTAAAATGGTTCCATGATGAGAAGAATACGAGCATGCTGGATGATCTTTTGACAATGATCACCGTACAAGAAGGTTTACATCAAGCGTCAGGACATTTGTGTCAAGGTCTTACTTTTGTTGTGACAGGTGATGTACATCATTACAAGAATCGCAATGAATTGAAGGCATATATTGCTTCCCAAGGCGGTAAGGTCACAGGTTCGGTATCGAAGTCTACCAACTATTTGATCAATAATGATATCAATTCTGCTTCTTCTAAAAACCAGAAAGCAAAGCAACTTGGGGTAGAGATTATTGATGAAGATACATTTATTGAACGGTTTGGAAATGCGTGAGCAGTTGAAAGAAAAAGCGTATAAAGGTAGAATGTTACGAGTAAAAAGAGGTTTTTATGGAAGAGATTAAAGATAGGGAATATTTTAAGAAATTGGCAAATCAGCTGATGTTTGATCTTTCAGATGAAGAAGCTGATGAACTTGTAGGTGAGTTTTCTACATTGGAAGCACAGATGAAACTGTTGGATGCAGTGGATACAGAGGGTGTGGAAGAGATGGTGTATCCATTTGAGACACCTACAACATTTCTGCGTGAAGATAAGGTGTCAAATGTCATTAGTCAGGATGATGCTATGGCAAATGTAAAGAAGAAGTTGGAAGGACACTTTGTACTTCCGAAGGTGGTGAAATAATGATTAAGGAAATGGCTGCAGATCGTGCAAAGGCAGAAGAAAGATGCCGTGAGGCATATGAAAAGGCACAGGCTTTGCAGGGGGAGTTGAATGATGTTATCACATTCGTAGACCCTGAAGAACAGTTGAAGGATCTTCCAGAAGAAGGTCTTTTCAGAGGTGTGCCGATCGCTTTGAAGGATAATGTTTGCACAAAGGGTGTTTTGACTACAGCTGGTTCTAAGATTTTGAGTAATTATGTACCAGTATACAATGCTGAGATCGCAGATAAGTTGAAGAAGGCTGGTGCGGTCGTGATTGCTAAGACATCTATGGATGAGTTGGCTATGGGTGGTACAAATCTGACTTGTTTTACAGGTCCGGCACATAATCCTTGGGATCCTTCTAGGATTACAGGTGGTTCTTCTGGTGGTAGTGCAGCAATCGTTGCTTCTGGTGTTGTACCTATGGCAATTGGTTCTGATACAGGTGACTCTGTACGTAAGCCTGCTGCTTTCAATGGTGTTGTAGGTGTTAAGCCTACGTATGGACGTATCAGCCGTTACGGTATCATTCCATATGCTTCTTCCTTGGATCATGTTGGTTATTTTACAAGATCTGTAGAAGATGCTTGTGTTTCTTTGCAGGTATTAGCAGGAAGAGATGAACGAGATATGACAAGCAGTGATCGTGAGGTACCGGATTACAGTGCTGCATTGAATAGTGATATGCATGGTAAGAAGATTGCTGTGATCGGCAATGTTCTTGCTGGTATTACAAATGCGCATACAAAGCAGGTGTTTAATGACTTGATGGAAGAGTTGCGCAAACGTGGTGCACAGGTCGATGTGTATAATTTTGAAGATGATCTGTTGAGAGCGATCGTTCCTACATACTTCATCATTGCTAACTGTGAAGCAACAAGCAACCATTCCAACTTGGACGGTATCCGCTTTGGTGTTCGTGAAGAAGGTGCGGATATGCAGGAGATCATGACGAACTCTCGTACAAAGGGATTTGGTCCTTTGATTCGTCGTCGTTTCGTTATTGGTTCTTATGGTCTGTTTGCTGAGAATCAGGATCGTTTGTTCCGTAAGGCACAGAAGGTTAGACGTAAGATCGTAGAAGCTATGGAAGAATGCATGAAAGATTATGACTGCATGATTGCACCTGCTTCTGGTGAGATTGCCCCTAAGATCGAAGGAAATACATGCTTGGATGAGTTGTCTGATACAAATCTTGTATCAGAGAACCATATGATCATGGCTAATTTCTCTGGATGGCCGTCTATGACTGTGCCGATGGGTTTTGAAGAAGGATGTCCGCTGGGTGTGAATTTGACTTGTGGTGCTTTTGAAGAGCAGACAATGTTTAATATCGCTAAGGCAATTGAAGAGATCACAGGTCTGAAGGACTTGCATGCGGAGGTGAAATAATGGAATACGAGGCAACGATTGGTATTGAGATCCATTGTCAGTTGAAGACTGATACAAAGATGTTCTCTGGTGCGCCTACTTCTTTTGGTCGTAAGGCGAATACATGTGTAAATGAGATTGATCTTGGTCATCCGGGAGCTATGCCGGAAGTGAATAAAGAAGCTGTAGCAAAGGCAGTACAGGCTTGTACAGCGTTCCATATGACGATCGATCCGCTTGTTAAGTTTGATCGTAAGAATTACTACTATAGTGATCTTGCTAAGGGTTTCCAGATCACACAGCAGTTCCATCCGATTGGTAGAAATGGTTATGTAAAGATCGATACACCAAATGGTGAGAAGAAGATCCGTATGGAGAGGATTCACATGGAAGAGGATACAGCGAAGCAGTTCCATCTTTCTAAGTTCTCTCTTCTGGACTATAACCGTGCTGGTACACCACTTATCGAGATCGTATCTATGCCGGATATGAAGACAGGTCAAGAAGCAGAGGCTTATGTAGAAGCATTGCGTCAGACTTTGTACTATATTGGTGTTTCTGACTGTAAGATGGAAGAAGGTTCCATGCGCTGTGATGTCAATATTTCTATTGCACCTAAGGGTTCTGATAAGCTTGGTACTAAGAATGAGATCAAGAATATCAACTCTATCTCTAATATCGGTAAAGCAGTTGACTTTGAAGTAGAGCGTCAGAAGAAATTGCTTGAAGCTGGTGAAGTCGTTCATCAGGAAACAAGACGTTTTGATGATAAAACAGGTGAGACGATCTTGATGAGACGTAAGGAAGGGGATGTTGACTATAAGTTCTTCCCAGAACCAAATATCTTCCCGATCCTTCTTTCTGATGATTGGATCAAGGATATCCAGGAACATATGCCGGAACTTCCAGAAGCACGCCGTGCTAGATATGCTGCAGAGTATGGTCTTTCAGAACATGATATCAATATCTTGATCGGTAATAAGGAAATGTCTGAGTTCTTCGAAACGGTTATGACTTTCAGTAAAGATGCAAAGAATGTATGTAACTGGTTGTTGTCTGAGATTAGTGGTTGGTTGAATAAAAATGAGAAGACGATCGATAACTGTGATCTTAAGCCGGAACATTTGGCAAAGCTTGTGGCAATGATCGATGAAGGTAAGGTATCCAATGCCCAGGCTAAGAAGCTTGTGGATGATTTGATGGCTGGTAAAGATCCGGAAGAAACTGCCAATGCTAAGGGGCTTGTACAGGTATCTGATGAAGGTGCGATCAGTGCTATGGTAGAAGAAGTACTGGATGCTAATCCGCAGGCAATTGAAGACTTTAAGAATGGTAAGGATCGTGCGGTCGGTTTCTTGACAGGTCAAGTTATGAAGGAGTCTAGAGGTCAGGCTAACCCAGGTATGGTCAATCAGTTTATTAAGAAGGCATTAGCGAAGAGATGTGCCTAGTAAAATAGGTCTTGAACAGTTAAAATAAGTACTGCGGAGAATTTGTATATGACAAGTAAGAAAAAGAACGAAAAAAGAACGAAGAAGAGCCGCAGAAGTAGAAGAACGGTTGCGACATTTTGGATCTGTTTGATCCTTGTCCTTGCGCCGATCGTGACGCTTGGCTGGACGGCTGTTTCTTCTATCATGGATACACATAAGCCGGTGTTTGGAAATCGTTATGAAGGGGATTTAGACCCTGCTATTACAAAGGAACAGATCGATTCTATTGATTCTGCTGTGGCAGGTATTGATGGGGTAGAGGCTGAGTTTTCTAATATGGCTACAGCAACCCTTCGTATTTATGCAAAAGTATCCAATACGACAGCAGCGGATGCTGCGACAGCTGTTGCCCAGAAGATCTATGAGACAGTCAGTACGGTATTAGATCCAAATGTATACTTCATGCAGGCAGATGGTAAGAAGATGTATGATCTGGAGATTCATGTATATAACATGAATGCTGATGAAGATAGAAATGCGGATCAGTTCGTATATGTGATCGGTACGAAGACTTCTAATATGAAGGATCCTTCTTATCAGACAGTGTCCGAGGCACGTTACCCCGAACTTGCCCAGCAATTGCGTGATGATGTGGCTGCTCGTAAGGCACAAGAAGAGGCGGAAGCACAAGCTGAGAATGCTCCTCAGGAAGAACAGGCAGAACAGCCTGCTGAGGGTGAAGCACAGCAGTAAGGAAGAAAGAAAAGGGGCATTGCCCCTTTTTTGGTAGGTGAATGATGGAAAAGAATGAAGTATATACAGCAGTATGTTCTGGTTATAACGATGATGGTGCGGGTGTTGTAAAGATCGATGGTATTGTGATCTTTGTGCCTGGTCTATTAGATGGGGAAGAAGCAGAGATCGGGATTACAGCAATGAAGAGACACTATGGATATGGAAGGATCGTAAAGTTGTTGAAGCCTTCTGCGCATAGAGTAAAGCCGATCTGTCAGGTTGATAGATTATGTGGTGGATGCCAGCTTTTGCATATGGATCGACAAGAGCAGAATACATTTAAAGAAGAAAAGTTGAAGCAGTGCTTTAGAGCTAATGCCAATATGGAGATCACACCATTGCCGATCATTACAGCAGAGCCTTATTACAACTATCGTAATAAAGTACAGATCCCAGTACAGGTGAATAATGGTCATACGGAAATGGGATTCTATCGTAAGCATACAAATACGATTATTCCATTTGAAGAATGCCATGCGGAGTCTGCTCTTTCCAATGAGATAGTGCGTGATCTTCGTACATGGTTTGATGAATTCCACTGTGCTGATGGCATGCGTCATGTTTTGATCAAGCATGCTCATGTGACAGGACAAGTTATGATCGTCTTTATTGTGAAAGATTGGCCGTGCCGTCATGCAGAGGAGTTGGTGGAACGTATTGTAAAGAAGTATCCACAGGTGAAGAGTATTTCTGCCTTGATCAATAAGCGTCATGATAATGTGATCTTGGATGGTAAAGATGTACATCTCTATGGCGAAAAGTATATTGAAGAAGAATTGCTTGGTAAGAGATTCCGTATCAGTGCAAGATCTTTCTATCAGATCAATCCGTTTACGACACCATTGCTTTATAGTACTGCTATTGATTATTGCAATCTTACTGGTAAAGAAGTATTGGTAGATCTTTATTGTGGTACAGGTACGATGGGATTGATTGCATCAGATCGTGCAAAGAAGGTATATGGTATTGAGATCGTACCAGATGCAATCGTAGATGCACGTAAGAATGCACAAATCAATGGTGTTAAGAATATCGAGTTCTTAACAGCGGATGCAAATCAGGGGGCACAGCGTATCATCCGCTCTAAGTTGAGTGTAGATGCAATGATCGTGGATCCGCCGCGTAGAGGCTGTACAAGAGATACATTGGATGCTATTGTGAAAATCTCTCCAAAGACATTAGTATATGTTTCGTGTGATCCTGCAACATTGGCTAGAGATGTAAAGATCTTGATGGAGAATGGTTATACACCAGAAAAGATCCAACCGGTAGATATGTTCCCAGGAACAGTACATGTGGAGAC
>CAUWCC010000045.1:0-13884 GCA_963556805.1 uncultured Bulleidia sp.
TAAGTTGCAATAACTTAGTCAAACTTGCGATGAGTTTTTCAACTCACCTTTTTTTTAAAAAATGATGATTTTTTTCTGAGACATACTTTTTCCACAGGGAAACCTAGAACATGAACAGTTTTCCACTGGATAAGTGATGTGAATTGCTTAGGTATTTGCTATATGCAGGTGGTGTCAATAATACTTCATATGTTTCGTTTCTTCTACACCAAATTTGCATATGTGGAAGAAAGATTAAACTTATCAACAATGAATGGGTCAAAGCAGATGTGATCTACAAGGGGGAGTATGCACAACAGTGTTGTCTTTCAAACTATGTGGGAATTTACAGTATCCATGATCGGGCTGTGGAAAAAAAGTGCGGTTTATCCACAAATAGGAAGGCAAAAACAAAAAATAGCGAATCTTTCCACTGTATAGCACATTATATTTGATGTTTTCCACAGGAAAAGGGATATACATAACGGTGCTATCAAAAAAACAGTGTGGGAATCTACAGTATTTATGATCGGGCTGCGGAGAGAAAGTGCAGTTTATCCACAAAAAAGGAAGGTGAAAACAAAATATAGTGGAACTTTCCACTGTATAGCGCATTGTATTTGCAGTTTGCCACAGGAAAAGGATATACCTAACGGCGTTATCTAAAAAACATTATGGAAATCTACAGTATATATGATCGTGTTGTGGAGAAAAAGTGTGGTTAATCCACAAATAGGTTAGGGAAAATAAAAAAGCAGAAGATTTTACTACTGGATAATTAGTCTTTCATATAGATTATGGTCTGAAACATAAAAAAAGATAGGACCGAAATCCTATCTGTTAGTGGAGCTAAGGAGGATCGAACTCCTGACCCCCTGCTTGCAAAGCAGGTGCTCTCCCAGCTGAGCTATAACCCCATATATCTATTTCAGAAAGAATGGTGGGCCTGAATGGACTTGAACCAGCGACCTCACCCTTATCAGGGGTGCGCTCTAGCCACCTGAGCTACAGGCCCGTTTACCGAATGCTTGTTTATAATACCAAGCACCCAACTATGTGTCAACACTATTTGCTAAGTTTTTTTGCAAAATCAAAAAAATTTTTAGTCTCTGTAAAACAAGTCTCTATGATAAAGTAATAGCGTTGCTTACAGGAGGTAATAAACTGTGGACGCATTTATAAATTGGTTTATGTCTACTATTGGACAATTTATATCACCAGAATTGTCCTGTATGTTTGTATCAATGATCCCGTTGATCGAGCTGCGAGGTGGTCTTGTTATGGCAAGACTGCTGAACATCCCTATGTGGAGTGCTATTTTCTTTTGTGTGATCGGTAATGTCATTCCGATCCCGTTCATTCTTCTTCTGATCAAGAAAGTTATTCGATGGATGGCGGATCATCATATGAGCAAGATTGCTGTATGGTTGGAAGAAAAGGCCAAGAAGAATAAACCTAAGATCGATAAGTATGGTTTCTGGGGATTGATGTTATTTGTTGGTATCCCGCTGCCTGGCACAGGTGCTTGGACAGGGTCATTGGTTGCTGCTCTTTTTGACATGGATGTCAAGAAAGCAACGATCTCTATCCTGTTGGGTGTATTCTTGGCAGCTGTCATTATGACATTGGTTTCTTATGGTGCTTTAGGAGCACTTCTAGGGTGAGTTATCTTAACTCATCTTTTTTTAGAAAGAGGAAAGTATGTTATTAATACGTAATGCACATGTATATGCCCCAGAGGATCTTGGGAAGATGGATATTTTGATCTGCGAAGAGAAGATCTTGGCAGTGAAAGCAAATATTGCGATCACATATGATGACATAGAGGAAATAGATCTAGGTGGTAAAGTGGTGTGTCCAGGCTGGATCGATCAACATGTTCATATCATTGGTGGAGGTGGTGAAGATGGTTTTGCGTCCCAGATTCCAGAGATCTCTATGCGTGATTGTTTGATGAATGGTATGACAA
The DNA here is from genome assembly GCA_963556805.1 of uncultured Bulleidia sp. Classification (GTDB taxonomy): domain Bacteria; phylum Bacillota_I; class Bacilli_A; order Erysipelotrichales; family Erysipelotrichaceae; genus Bulleidia. Next base: position 1,949 of record CAUWCC010000045.1, read on the forward strand.
CGGTAGTTGGTCTTTTGGGCACAGATGGTATCGTTAAGAGTCCAGATGCATTGGTTGCGAAAACGAAAGCTTTACGTGAAGTTGGTATGAGTGCGTATTGTTTGACAGGTTCTTATGCTGTACCGACAAGAACAGTAACAGGGTCTGTTGGTAAGGATATTGCAATGATCGATGAGGTGATCGGGGTGAAGTGTGCGATTAGTGATCATCGTTCTTCATGTGTACAATGGCAGGAATTGGCTAGGCTTGCCTCTAGTGCATATACAGCATCCTTGCTCGCCAAAAAACCTGGGTATGTTCATTTGCATACAGGTAGGGGAAAAGAGGGGCTGAAACCAGTCTTTCAAGTACTAGAAGAAACAGATCTTCCAATCAGTCAGTTTAGACCTACACATATGTCCAACCAGCCGAAAGATGCTGTCAAATTTGCGAATATGGGTGGCCGGATCGATTTTACTGCTGGTCATGATGTTGAGATTTTGCATCAAGTTTTGGATCAGGTCGATCCTAAGTTGGTAACAGTATCTACAGATGCTAATGGTTCTATGCCAATATGGGATGAACACAATCATTTGATCGGTATGGGGATCGGTAAATTGGATACCATGGTTGCAACTTTGCAACAGTTATTAAAACTTGGCAGAACATGGACAGAAGTTTTGCCTCTTGTGACAAGTAATGTTGCAGATGCATTGGGTTTAACAGGTAAAAAAGGTATGATCCATCCGCAAGCAGATGCCGATCTTCTTGTGTGGAAAGATGGTAGTTTAGATATGGTCATAGCACGAGGGAAGATCGTTGTGAAAGACGGCCTGTTTTGCGGGAAAGACTATTACATGTAGATAATAGTGTGATATTCTTGGTATATGCACAGGTAAAGAAAAAGCCTTGTGCTATCACAAGACTTACTAGTGCCGACAATCGGAATCGAACCAACGACCTACTCATTACGAATGAGTTGCTCTACCAACTGAGCTATGTCGGCATAAACAGTATATTTATTATAAAGCATGCATAGAAGAGAATGCAAGAGGTGGAAATATGCGAATTTTAATCATTAGACATGGTGATCCTGATTATGAACTGGATTCTTTAACACCAAAAGGCTGGCGGGAAGCCGACCTTTTAGCTTTGAAACTAGCAAAAGAAAAGATCAACGCTATCTATGTTTCACCATTGGGCAGAGCCCAAGATACAGCTAAAGCAACTTTGGAACAACGTCATGAAACTGCTGTTACACTGGATTGGCTGCGTGAATTCTCTCCACAAATAGAAAGACCAGACCGCAATGGTGGTAAAGCAGTATGTTGGGATTGGAGACCAGCTGATTGGACAACGCATGAAAAGTTCTATGATGAAAAAGACTGGTACAATGATCTCACCTTTAGAAAAGAACATGTGAAAGAAGAGTATCTCCATGTTACGGAATGCTTTGATGCTTTGTTGGCAGGATATGGTTATAAAAGAGATGGAAGGGTGTATCGTTGTGAAGAAGGAAATCATGATACGATCGCTTTGTTCTGTCACTTTGGTGTAGAAGGTGTATTGCTCTCACATTTGATCGGTGTATCACCCATGCCCTTCTGGCATGGGTTCTGTGCTGCACCAACAAGTGTGACAACTGTATATACAGAAGAAAGACAAAAAGGGATTGCCTCTTTCCGTATTCAGACATTTGGTGATGTTTCACATTTGACATCTCATGATGAAAAGCCGGCATTTGCGGCTAGATATGCAGAGTGTTTTGAGGATGATGATGCAAAATAAATGAGCGTCATTCGCTCGAGGGGAGCGTTTATGATATTTGACAAAATAAAACAGGCAAATCCAGAAATAGATGGTATTTGCAGGCGTGAGATCAATCGAAGTAATTATGCCTCGATCTATTACTTCCTGCTCTCTGGTGTACCGTTCTGTTTATTAGATATCGTAATGCAGTATATTTTTGGTTTTATCAATGCTGTATGGGTAGATATCTTTCTGCTTGTTTACTATATGATAGGAATGATCTTCTATAAGACGGTGCTGCCAAAGGGATATTCCCATAGTACAGGATTGTTGTATATCTTGGAGGCACCTGTCTTATTGTTGTTGATCATGAGCGCAACGATCTTTACAGATGCGCATCACATCATGACTGTATTTGCAGTACTTCTAGCTTTGCCGTTATTAATCTTTGATGGTAAAAAGAACTTGATGTGCTGGATTGCAGGGTGGAGTACATTCTTTATGATCTGCTTTGCTCATATGAACAGTACTGTAAACTACCAACTTAACCTCTTTTACAGCTTGGAATTTACCCTTGGTTCTCTGGCAGTGACATACATCGTGACCGCATGGCGACAAGAAAAATTAAGGAAATATGCAGCAGCTGTAGCACGTAACTACGATGCTTTGACTGGACTTCCTAATTTCTTCCGTTTCATGAATACAGCCGAGGAACATGTAGAGCTCTATTTAGAAGATGACCGTCAACCAACAATGGTTTACTTTAATATCGCTAACTTAAAACAATACAATGCAAAACATGGATACCAAGCAGGTAGTGATCTTCTGCGACAGGTGGCTTCTATCATCAAATCATGTTTCCCAGATGGTATCACGGCTAGGATCTCACAGAACCATTTCATCGTCTTATGTGATGAAGAGGATGTAGAAGATTGTTTGCGTGATGTGTATCATCAAACAAATGGTTTGAATGAAGAGGCAGGTATGCGGTTGAAAGCGGGTATATACAATGTTCAGCGCAGGGATGAGATCGGTACGGCAGTGGATCATGCTAAGACAGCAGCGGATAGTATTCGTGGTCATGCCGGTATTTTCTGTCGTGTATATGATGAAGAATTTAGAAGAGAAGTACTATCTAGACAATATATTCTAGATAATGTAGATAGAGCTGTGAAGGAAGGTTGGATCAAGACTTGGTATCAACCGATCGTACGTGCTGCAACCGGTCAGTTATGCAGTGAAGAGGCTTTGACAAGATGGCAGGATCCCGAAAGCGGTATGATACCGCCTGATCGTTTTGTGCCAGTGCTTGAAGAAAATAGATTGATCTATAAAGTAGATCTTTGCAACGTAAAGAATGTATTGCAAGATTTGCAGGAGAAAAAGACAAAAGGGCTTCCACTAAGCCCTGTATCAATCAACCTATCCCGTACAGATTTTACTCAGATGGATATGGCAGCAGAAATCGGTCGTATGGCAGATCAAGCTGGTATTGAAAGGCAATATTTGATCATTGAGATTACGGAAAGTACGATCGTAACGAATGGAAAGTTCTTAAGAGAGATCATTGCCCATTTCCATGCGGAAGGTTTCTCAGTATGGATGGATGACTTCGGTAGCGGGTATTCTTCTTTGAATCTTGTAGCAGATTATAACTTTGATTTATTGAAGTTTGATATTGGGTTTATGTGTGGCTTAAAGAAGGGATCTAACAAAGAGATCGTTTTGACAAGTGTTGTAGAAATGGCTAAGAAACTTGGTGTTGAGACATTGGCAGAAGGTGTGGAAACAGAAGAACAGTATGAGATCCTAAAGACCATGGGTTGTTCTAGATTGCAAGGATATTACTTCAGTTCACCAAAACCACATCCAGCAGTAATGAGTGTATTCCCAACGGATCGTATCAAACCAGTAGAAGATCCAGCAGTAGCGGAATATATGGAAAAGATCAGTGGTATTAATTTAAATGATCCCTTACAAGCAGCTAAGAGTTCTATGCCGGATATTTATCATGTCGTACCATCAGCAGTCATTGAGATATGCAAAGATGGAAAGTTCCGCATTGCCCGTGCCAACCGAGAATTCATGCAATTCTTGGAAGAAGCTTCTATTGTTGTCAAAGAAAAGATGCCGCATGAGAAGTTTGTTGTTGTGGAACCAGATCAAATGTTTGCTGATCTATGCCGTAGAGCTGTAGAAAGTGGTAAGTGGGCTTCTAATAGCGATGGTGGTCGTTCCCCGAACATCCCTATCTTTGTTAGGTATCTTGGCAGTAATCCCGTGACGGAGAGTAAAGCAGTCGTAACAGCGATCTTATGCGGAAAAGGTGTGTTAAAAAAGAAATCTATCAAATAGATATGACGGATTCGTCATGGAGTGTTCAATATTTATTCACATAGATGGCATACCATAAAAATATAAGAGGTGAGGATAATGGAAGAGAATAACGAAAAGGAAACACCGGTAGAGAAGCCGGTAGTGGAGAATAAGGACGCAGAACACCCAAAAGAGGAACAACCTAAGGTAGAACAGCCTAAGGCCGAACAACCTGAGCAAGAGATTCCTCCTAGACCGCAGATGCATGATGAAAGAACATATCAACAACCACGGCCTAGTGAACCGGCTCGTCATCGTATGCATATCAATTGGGAGTTGATCGGTAAATTGTGTGTAGCTGCTATCTTCTGCGGTGTATGCGGCTTTGCTGGAGGTGCAATTGCTAACTATACAGGTGTTGGTGAAAGAGATGATGATGTACCGACACAAGAGATTTATAGTGTACCTGGTTTTGGATTTGGCGGCGGTTTTGGTATGCCGGGACAGTATGAAGAACAAGAACCAGTACAAGATGATAGAGATCTTACAGATAAACCTGTTCTTGGTGTAACGGTAAGAGTACAGGCAGATGATGATGGTGATCCAGAAGGATTGTCTATCATTGCTATTGCGGATGAATCTAAAGCAGATGAAGCTGGTCTAGAGGTTGGAGATGTTATTACAGAAGCAGATGGCAAAGATGTCGATGACAGCAATGATCTAGCAGCGATTCTCAAAGATAAGGATGTAGGTGATCATTTAAAGATCACAGCAGAACGTGGTGATAAAGAATTTGATGTGGATGTAGAACTGATTTCCAAAGCATCTTTAACATCAGAAACCAATCGTCGTGCCTAAACATAAAAGTGTCGCAAGACACTTTTTTTCGTTACAATGAGGATAGAGGAATGCAAAATGAAATATAGTGTTGTAATTGTGGCGGCTGGTAAAGGAAGCCGTATGAAACTTGGGTATAACAAAGTATATGCCCCATTACCAAATGGAAAAGCTATACTTGCTGAAACAATGTCTATCTTCCAACAAGATGAAGATTGTACCGAGATCATTGTAGTAACAGAACCAGAAACATTTCTGCATATGACGAAAGGACATTGGCCTTCTAAAGTCGTAGTAGCATCAGGCGGGGCAACAAGACAGGAGAGTGTCAGTCATGGTCTGATGGCAGTGAAAGAAGATATTGTGATGATCCACGATGGGGCCCGACCATACTTAGACAAAGATAGTCTTTCCGCTTTGAAGAAGACGATGGAAACAGAAGAAGCAGCTTGTTTGAGCGTGCCGTGTAAAGATACGATTGCAGTTGTGAAAGATGGGTATATATATCAAGCGTTGGATCGTAGTACATTATGTGCTGCCCAAACACCGCAGGTATTTCGCACAAGTTTGATCATGCAATGCATGCGTAAAGCAGTTCAGGAACACTTTGTAGGAACAGATGATTGTTCATTAGTCATGAAGTGGTCACAAGCAAAGATAGCTGTTGTAGAAGGTAGCTATGCCAATAAGAAAATCACTACCCCAGAAGATTTGTAAAGACTGTATCAAAGCAGTCTTTTTTTTGCGGAATGGACATAGAAGTTGTGTATATAGAGAGAAAGAGGTGAGAAGATGAGATGTCCACGATGCGGCAATGAAGAGCAAAGATGGTTCTACAAAGGAGAAGGAGGAATGTATTGCCGAAGGTGTATTGCTTTTGGCAGAATGGCACTGGAAGAAGAACAGGAACCAATCTCTTTAAGTGAGATACAGACAGGTAGTGAGGAATATACCTTGGCATATCCTTTAACACCGATGCAGAAAGAAATTGCTTATGCATGTGCTGAGGCAATTGATGATACAGATGTTTTATTACAATGCGTATGCGGAGCTGGCAAGACAGAGATGACAGTACCATTGATTGCAAGAATGCTAAAGGAACGTAAAAAGATATGTTTTGCGATTGCGAGAAGGCAAGTTGTATTAGAAGTAGCAGAACGTTTACAAGGGTATTTTCAACATGCGGTAGTAACAGCTGTGTGCGGCGGGCATACACAAAAAACAGATGGGGATCTAATTGTTTGTACGACCCATCAACTCTACCGCTATGTCGGTGTCTTTGATTGTTTGATCTTGGATGAACCGGATGCTTTTCCATTTCGTGGGGATGTTGTGCTGCATGGGATAGCAGCAAATGCTTGTAAAGGACATGTCGTATATTTGACAGCTACACCAGATGAAGAGCTGCAAAGACGTATTGCGGAAGGTTCATTGCAGCGATATATACTGCATGTACGTCCGCATATGAAACCCATACCCGTTCCAGATATCATTGTTGGGCCAGCATTTCTTCTGTTCTTTCAACTTTGGCATTGGTTAAAAGTACATGGAGAGCATCCGCGGATGGTCTTTGTGCCGACGATCCATCAAGCGCAATATATGTACCGCCTTTTGCGACACAGCTTTCCATGTTATGTATGTACAAGTAAAACAGAAGATAGAGATGGGGTGATTACAGCATATCGTGCACATTATGCTAGTGTAATCGTTGCTACGACAGTCTTAGAAAGAGGTGTAACCATCAAAGATGCAGATGTGTGTGTATGGAATGCAGATTCAGGTGTGTTTGATGAAGCAGGTTTGATCCAGATGGCAGGTAGGGCAGGCCGTAACTTTGAAAGACCATATGGAGATGTGTTGTTTCTATGTATGGAAAAGAGTGAACTTGCCTTACGATGCAGGAAAACATTGCAGGAGGATAATCGTGCGTTGTCTTTTATGTGATAAAGAGATCGGGAGTGATCATCTATTGGATCTATTGTGGTCTGATGATCTGTTGTGTCATGCATGCCGTAAACAATGGCAGCGTATGCCGAATCAATTTACCCTCCATGGTATAAAAGGAAGGGCATTGTGGGTATATAACGAGGCCTTTGCCAGTGCTTTATTGCAATACAAAGAATGCAATGACGAAGCTTTGGCAGATATCTTCCTTTGTTTAGATAAGAAACGTCTGCATAGGATGTACCATGGTTGGCAGATAGCACTGATGCCGAGTTCTCAGGAAAAGTTAAGAAAAAGAGGTTTTTCTCACCTGAAACTCATGTTTCAACAAATTGGGTTGCCGATCATAGAACCCTTCCAACAAATTGAAGAATTAGATCAAAAACAGAAAAGTAAAGCAGATCGCAGCCGTATGGCACATAACCTACTGTGGCGGAAGGAGATACCAGTACCTAAAAAAATACTTCTATGTGACGATACCATCACAACTGGTTCTACTTTGCTTGGAGCGATCCATGCCATCCCTGTACCATGTGAAAAACAGATCCTTTGTGCATCTGCCAACAAAGCATGGTTGAAAAATGAAAAAAAACAAGCATGGCATCGGCATAAATAGACAATTAAGACATAGCCATATATAATAAAAAATGCTTGTCAAACAGCAGGAAGTGAGGTTCCCATGGCAAATTTGTTAAGCGTCTTATTCAATGAAGATGCAAGAAAATTGAAGAAGGTCGAGAAGAAGATCAATAAGGTCCTTGACCTGGAAGAAAAATACAAAAATATGACGGATGATGAGTTGAAGGCAGAGACACCTCGACTCAGAGAAAAGCTTGCAAATGGAGCAACGGAAGATGATATTTTACCAGAAGCATTTGCAACAGCACGTGAAGCCTGCCGTCGTGTGATTGGTGAGTTCCCATATAAGGTACAGCTGATCGGTGCTGCTATTATGTGCGGTGGTGATATTGCCGAAATGAAGACAGGTGAAGGTAAGACTTTGACATCTGTTATGGCAGTATACTTGAATGCCTTGAGCGGTAAGGGCGTTCATGTTGTTACAGTAAACGAATACTTGTCTCAGCGAGATGCAGAGTGGATGGGGCAGATTCATAGATTCCTCGGTCTTACAGTAGGTTTGAACTTGCGTCAGCTGACAAAGGCTCAGAAGCGTGAAGCATATGCTTGTGATATTACATATACAACGAATTCTGAACTTGGTTTTGACTATCTTCGTGACAATATGGTGAAGCGTGTAGAGGATAGAGTACAGCGTGGTCTCCACTACGCTTTGATCGATGAAGTCGACTCTATCTTGATCGATGAATCCCGTACACCGTTGATCATTTCTGGTGGTCAGAAGCAGACTGCAAATTTGTATTTGCAGGCAGACCGTTTTGTAAAGAAGTTGAAGCAGGATGTAGATTATGAGATCGATCTCAAGACAAAGACAGTTCAGTTGACAGAGCAGGGTATTTCTAAGGGTGAGAAAGTGTTCCGTGTTGATAATCTGTATAACTTGGAACATACAGCTTTGCTGCATTACATCAACTCTGCTTTGAAGGCGAACTACATCATGGCACGAGATGTTGACTATGTTGTAGATGAACAAAAGGATGAGATCGTTATCGTTGACCCGAATACAGGTCGTTTGATGGAAGGTCGTCAGTGGTCTGATGGTCTGCATCAGGCTGTTGAAGCAAAAGAGAATATCTCTATTAAGCAGGAAACAGTGACATTGGCAACGATCACATATCAGAACTTGTTCCGTTTGTATGATCGTTTGTCTGGTATGACAGGTACAGCTAAGACAGAGGAAGAAGAATTCCTTGAGATCTATAACATGTATGTATATGAAGTACCTACACATAAAGAGATCGAACGTAAGGATTATCCGGATGCAATCTATGGTACAAAGAGAGCAAAGTTCAAGGCTTTGGTAGATGAAGTAGAAGAAAGACATAAGACAGGGCAGCCGATCCTTGTTGGTACGATCGCTGTTGAAACTTCTGAATTGATCTCTAAGTTGATGGATGAAAGACATATTCCGCATGAAGTTTTGAATGCGAAGAATAATGCCCGTGAAGCACAGATCATCGCTAAGGCTGGTGAAAAGGGTGCGGTAACGATTGCTACTAATATGGCTGGTCGTGGTACGGATATCAAGCTTGGTGAAGGTGTGAAGGAACTTGGCGGTTTGTGCGTTCTTGGTTCTGAAAGACATGAGTCTAGACGTATCGATAATCAGTTGAGAGGTCGTTCAGGTCGTCAGGGTGACCCGGGTATGTCTCGTTTCTATGTATCTTTGGAAGATGATCTGATGGTACGTTTTGGTTCTGAACGTTTGGAGAAGCTTGGCTCTAGTCTTGGTGAGGAATTCATTGAATCTAAGACAGTGACAAAGGCTTTGGCTTCTGCTCAGAAGCAGGTCGAAGGTCAGAACTTTGATGCCCGTAAGTCTTTGCTGCAGTATGATGATGTCATGCGTCAGCAGCGTGAAGTTATGTATGAACAGAGAAATTACATCTTGGAACATGATGATGTACATTCCCTTGTTCAGGATATGTTCAAGCGTGTTATTTCCGATATCATTGCATCTAACGCAAATGCTGATTCCAAGAACCAGGAGATCGATACAAAGGGTGTTGTAGATGGTCTCAACAACCTTGGTTTCAAGGATATCGTTACAGTTGAAGATCTGCAGGAGCTTGATAATGAGCAGATGGTAGAGTTTGTTCTGAATAAAGCATGGACATACTATGATACAAAGATCGATCCGGTAAGAGACCGTATTCAGCCGATCGAGAAGGAAGTTTCCCTTTCTACGATCGACCGTGCATGGTCCAATCACATCGATACAATGGAAAAGTTGAGAACAGGTATCGGTCTTCGTTCTTATGCATCCAACAATCCATTGCAGGCATATGTGGAAGAGGGTTATGAACTGTTCCAGGATATGATGCAGACGATCTCTCAGGAGATCGTGACATTCTGTATGAATGTAAAGGTTGTGGATAGTGCTGAGGAAGCTAAGGAGGCATAATGGAAATTTTTGAGATGAAGCAGGGCGTAGCCCGCAGCCAAGCTAAAATGGAGCAGCTTGGCTCCTCTCTTTGACCTCGCGTCTAAGGAGAAGGTAATTGCAGAAAACAATGCGCTGATGGAAGCACCAGACTTCTGGAATGACCAGAAGAGAGCGCAGAAGATCATCAAAGAAACAAATAACTTGAAAGGTCTTGTGGAGACACATCATGAGATCACAACAATGTTGTCAGATCTTTCAGATAGTATTGCTGAATTGTCTGAGTCTTTTGATGAAGATATGAATGAATTGGTGCAGGAAGAATATGCGGAAACGATGAAGAAGTACAGTGAATTTGAGATCCGTGTCCTTCTTTCTGGGCCGTATGATGATCATAATGTCATTATGGAAATCCATCCTGGTGCTGGTGGTACAGAGGCTATGGACTGGGCTGGTATGTTATATAGAATGTACTGCCGTTATGGTGAACGTCATGGTTATAAGCTGACATTGATGGATTATGAAGAAGGTGAAGAAGCTGGCGTAAAGTCTTGTACGATCAAGATCGAAGGTAATATGGCATATGGCTTCTTAAAGGGAGAGGCAGGTGTACATCGTTTGGTACGTATCTCTCCATTTGACTCCAATGCAAGAAGACATACAAGTTTTGCGTCTGTAGATATCATGCCAGAATTTGAGGATGATCTTGAAATTGAGATCGATCCAGGTGATTTGGAAGTTATCACGATGCGTTCTTCTGGTGCTGGTGGTCAGCATATCAATAAGACAGACTCTGCTGTACGTATGACGCATAAGCCGACAGGTATTACGGTATTCTGTCAGACACAGAGATCTCAGCTGCAAAATCGTGAAGCATGTATGAACATGTTGAAGAGTAAGCTGCTTCAGTTGAAGATCAAGGAACAGGCTGAAAGAGCTGCTGCGGTTAGAGGTGAAGTGAAAGCTAACGAGTGGGGTTCTCAGATCCGTTCTTATGTATTCGCACCATATACAATGGTCAAGGACCTGCGTACAGGATATGAAGTTGGTAATATTCAGTCTGTTATGGATGGTGAATTAGACGGCTTTATCGATAGTTATCTGCGTAGTCAGATCACATCCGACAATGCGTAAGGAACTAACATACACGATAGAAGAGAAAGATAACGGCCTTGCAGTAAAGGCTGTTTTATCTAAGCGGATAGGATTGTCTCGCAGAGAAATCTCGAGATTGAAGTTCTCACAAGGATTGTTCCTCAATGGGGAGCACTGCCGTGTTACGGAAGAAGTACATACGGGGGATATCATCCGTATGGTCTTCATGGAAGAAGATACGGCACATGTCATGAGGATCACCCAAGAACCGGATATTCTCTATGAAGATGAAGATCTTGTTATCGTGAATAAACCAAGTGGTATGCCATGTCATCCTTCTCATGAACATTTGGATGATGATATGGGAACATTGCTGCAAAATCGTTATAAAGGTTTGACGATCCGTCCAATCGGCAGATTGGATAAAGATGTTTCAGGTATCATGATCTATGCAAAGAATAAACCTGCAGCCGCAAGGCTATCTAAGCAAAGAGGCATGGATCAGTTATCTAAGACATATTTAGCTATATGCAAAGGTCATTTTGAAGAGAAGAAAGGTACATTGCGTTACGCCTTGAAGAAGGTAGAAGGACGTAAGGATCGAGTTGTTTCTTCGGATGGACAGGCTTGTATTACAGAATATGAAGTGATACAGGAGTATCCACAGTGTTCTTTGGTGAAGGTGCATATCATCACAGGTAGGACACATCAAATTCGTGCTGGTATGGCTTCCGCTGGGCATCCTTTATTGGGTGATCGGTTATATGGCGGTGATACATCACAGCTGCATCGTCCTGCATTGCATTGTGCACATGTTACAATGCGTCAGCCATTTCAGGGTGATGAGATAGTTGTTGATTGTCCGCTTCCTTCCGAGCTGAAAGCTTTACTAAAATAGAAAAAGACTTATTGGGTCATACCAGTAAGTCTTTTCTGATTAAACTCGTCACTTGCACATGAAGGCTGGTTTGAATCAATAAACAATCATTACATG
>CAUWCC010000046.1:0-12476 GCA_963556805.1 uncultured Bulleidia sp.
AATATTAGCTGCTAACATTGCAGAAAATGGATTATATACACCACTTACAGTTGAAAGAGTGAGTAATAGGGATCTGCCTGTAAAGAGTCAGAGGAAACGAGGTTATCATAGAGTCCATTCAAGACAACATAAGATTTTATATGGGACAAGCATTGAGAAGAGAGATGAAAGCATTTTGAGCAGAACGGAATTTGGACATTGGGAAATGGATACCGTAAAAGGTAAAGTCCATTCAAAATGTTCCTTGCTTGTCTTTACCGAACGGAAAACAAGGAAAGAGTTGATATTTAAGCTAGAGCATCATGATGCACAAAATGTGGTTGCTCAGTTGGATAAGCTGGAGAAAAAGTTGAAGAAGAATTTTGCGAAGATTTTTAAATCGATCACATGTGATAATGGGACGGAATTTGCCCGAGCGGAAGATCTGGAACGCTCATGTATTTATAAAAACAAAAAGAGAACAAATGTATATTATTGTCATCCGTATACGAGTTGTGAGAGAGGTAGTAATGAAGTAGCAAACAAATTGATTAGACGCCATATTCCCAAAGGGACGTGTTTTGATGATATATCGATTGAGAAAGTGAAGAATATAGAAAAATGGATGAATGGTTATCCAAGAAGAATATTTAGCTATCGTACAGCTGATGATATGTTCAAGGAGGAAATATCATCAATACCTGAACTGTCTGATTTAGAGTTATCGAAGTGTTTTTAGGATATGATGTCAATAGATTTTTTTGTCGTGCGATAGAAGCACTTTTTTGTTGTAGACAACGAATAATCAGGTATAATTCAGAGGTACAGCAAAAAAATACCTTATCCACAGAAACATAAAAAAATAATCTGCAATATCTCTTGCAATTTAGGAAATAAGAGAAATGAATATTTAGTGTTGACGAAGAAAAATCATATGATAAAATACACATGTTATCAGCCCTCTTGAAAGAGGTCTGTAACCGCTCAGAAAAGGGTTCAAAGACATATGTCTCCTTAATGGCGCGTCTTATGATAAATGTCAGGAGGTGTAGAAATGTACGCAGTTATCGAAACAGGCGGAAAGCAGCTTAAGGTAGAAGCAGGCATGGCTATCTATGTCGAGAAGATCGATGCAGAGGCTGGTGCTGAAGTAGTCTTCGATAAGGTTTGCTTGATCGGCGATGAAACAACAAAGATCGGCACACCATATGTAGAAGGTGCTAAGGTTACTTGCAAGGTTGAAAAGCAGGGCAAGGCTAAGAAGATCAGAATCTTCAAGTACAAGGCTAAGAAGGGTGCTACTCGCCGTCGTCAGGGTCATCGTCAGCCATATACAAAGCTGATCGTTGAAGCAATCGAGGCTTAATCATGATCCAGGTCCGTGCAGCTGAAACAAACGGTACTATTACAAGTATGTGTATCACAGGTCATGCTGAGTATGCAGAAGCTGGTCAGGATCTTGTTTGTGCAGCAGTAAGCGGCATAGCATTTGGGTTGCTCAATGCTTTAGATGAGCTTGTCCCATCCAGTCAGTTACAATTAACTGACAATATGATCTCTGTCAAGATCACGCGTCCAGATGAGAAGTCAGATTGTGTGATGAGAACTGGTTTGATCCAGTTGAAGACAGTAGAGCAACAATATAAGAAGTATATCAAAGTAAAAATGGAGGTGTAGAAACCATGAAGTTCACATTAGATATTCAGTTCTTCGCCAGTAAAAAGGGTGTATCTTCCACAAAGAACGGCCGTGACTCTGCAGGTAGACGTCTCGGTGCGAAGAAGGCAGATGGTGAGTTCACTAATGCCGGTTCCATTATCTATCGTCAGAGAGGAACAAGAATCTTCCCAGGCAAGAATGTAATGCGTGGCGGTGATGATACACTGTTTGCTACTTGCGCAGGCGTAGTAAAGTATGAGCGTCTTGGCAAGGATAAGAAGCAGGTTTCTGTTTATCCGCAGGAAGCTTAATTAGAATTGCATATATGCTCCTGACAGTGTCAGGGGCTTTTTTAGAAAAGAGGTGGAACCATGAGTGATTTTATTGATTTAATCAAATTGCATGTTAAGGCCGGTGACGGTGGTCGTGGTTGTGTTGCCTGGAGACGTGAAAAGTTCTATCCAAATGGTGGTCCTTTTGGTGGTGATGGCGGTAACGGCGGTGATATTTACTTTGCTGTTGATACAAATGAAACAACACTGACTAAACTTCGCTTTACTAGAACGATCAAAGCAGGTAGTGGTGCACCGGGTCTCATCAAAAAGATGCATGGTAAGTCCGGTGATGATGTTATCGTACCAGTTCCGCTTGGTACGATGATCCGTAATGCGGCAAATGGAGATCTGTTGGCGGATCTTACAGAATCTGGACAAAAAGTTTTGATCGCACATGGCGGTAAGGGTGGTCTTGGTAACTATCATTTTGCAACAGCAAGAAATGATGCGCCAGAGTATGCACAGCCAGGTGAGATCGGCGAGAGTCTTGATCTGCAGCTGGAATTGAGATTGTTGGCAGATTGTGGTGTCATCGGCTTCCCTTCTGTAGGTAAGTCCACATTCCTTTCTGTTGTGACAAATGCTAAGCCACAGATCGCTGCCTATGCATTTACAACGATCGATCCTAACATTGGCGTTGTGTCTTTAGACGATGGCAGAGGTTTTGTTATCGCTGATATGCCTGGTTTGATCGAGGGTGCCGGTGAAGGTAAGGGACTTGGTCATGAATTCCTTCGTCATATCAAGAGATGTCGTGTTTTGATCCATATGATCGATATGTCTGCAGAACAGGGAGATCCTTGTGAAAACTACGAGATCATTAACCATGAGCTTGTATCATATGATCCAGACTTGGCAGAAAAGCCGCAGATTGTTGTTGCAAGTAAAATGGATGATGAGTATGCAGGTGAATATTTAGCGGAATTTAAGGCAAAGTATCCTGATCTGAAAGTATATGAAGTAAGTTCTTTGACACATCAGGGTCTAAAGGAAGTACTATATGCGGCTATGGAAGAGATCGATAAAGCTAAGGAAGCTGAGAAGCTCGAACCGCAGGTACAGGAAGAAACTGTTGTTTATAAGTATAAACCGAAGCGCCCAGATTTCTTTATTGTGAAGGAAGCACAGCACAGATGGAAAGTCGTATCTGAAAAGATCGATCGCATTGCGGCTGAAATGGATCTGGATGATATGGAGCAGGCTGAGGAGTTCTCTAAGGTCGTCCGTGAAATGGGGCTTGAAGATGAGCTGTATAAGGCTGGTGCAAGAACTGGTGATCAGATCATGATCGGCAGTTACATCCTTGGTTATGAGGAATAAGCATGATTGCATTTATTTCTGGTGAGACAGCAGATGTAAACAAGGACAGTATTGTGATATCGCATGGCGGAATGGGCTGGGAGGTATTCTATGCCCATTCTGATCGTGTTCATGTTGGTGAAGAGATCAAAGTATATACTTATCTCCATGTGAGCGAAAATGATATGAAGCTGTATGGGTTTTCTTCTAAGCAAGAAAAAGATCTGTTCCTGCGCTTGATATCGGTTAAAGGACTTGGGCCTAAAACAGCAATGGGTGTACTTGCTAAGACAGATGTGGGACGTATTATTGAGGCAGTGGAAGCTGATGATGTAAAGTTCTTAAAGTCTATGCCAGGTATTGGACCAAAAGCTGCAAGTCAGATCGTTTTGGATTTAAAGGGGAAGCTTGTGCAGGCTGAGAAGGAGAAGAAGGCAGATGAAAAGCTGCCATTGGAAATTGAGGAAGCAGCACAAGGTCTTAAGAATTTTGGATATAAGCAGGGAGAAATCTCAAAAGCAGTGAATAAGATGCTTGCTAGTCCAGGTCTTTCTACATCAGAATACATCCGGATTGGCTTGAAAACACTGATGAAAAATAGTGCAGGAGGTTAATGAATGACGGAACCAAATGAGCTGTTATCTGCTGCATTCAATGCATCTGATGATGAAGATTCGATCCGCCCGCAGACATTGGACGAATATATTGGTCAAGATGATCTCAAGAGCAATTTGAAGATCTTTATTCAGGCTGCTCTACAGAGAAATGAATCACTTGATCATGTTTTGCTGTATGGACCGCCAGGTTTAGGTAAGACAACACTTGCTTACATTTTGGCAAATGAGATGCATTCTCATGTGAAAACAGTATCTGGACCTTCGGTTGAGAAAGCTGGAGATCTAGCTGCGGTATTATCGGTCTTAGAACCAGGTGACATTTTATTTATCGATGAGATCCATCGTCTGCCAAAGGCTGTAGAGGAAGTTTTATATTCTGCTATGGAGGACTTCTTTATTGATGTCATGGTTGGTCGTGACCAAGAAGCACATGCTGTGCGGCTTGATTTGCCACCGTTTACGTTGGTTGGTGCTACTACACGAGCTGGTGATCTTTCAGCACCGCTGCGTGATCGTTTTGGCATTGTATCTAAATTAGATTATTACAACAATGATCAACTGGGAGAGATCGTTGCACGTTCTGCTAGAGTTTTAGGAACATGCATTGATCACGCCGCTGTTAAAGAAGTGGCCATGCGTTCACGTGGTACGCCACGTATTGCAAACCGTCTTTTACGTCGCATTCGTGATTTTGCACAGGTCTTGAATGAAGGTAATATCACACAAGAAATCGCATGTGATGCTTTGGATCGTCTCCATGTAGATTCACTTGGTCTAGATGAGGTCGATATCCGCTATTTAGAAGGTATCATCAATCGTTTTCATGGCGGACCAGTTGGCTTGGAATCTTTGGCAAATGCAATTAGTGAGGAATCAGCAACATTGGAAGATGTATATGAGCCGTATTTGATACAAATCGGTTTTGTAAATCGAACAAGCAGAGGCAGGGTAGCAACTGAGAAAGCTTATGAACATCTACATATCGTGCATCCAAGCAGTTTGTTCTAGTAGGCGAGGGTTGTATCGTGGAAAAGAAGAAACGTACAAAAGAGTTGAGAATGCGGGAATGGCAGTACTTTGGATTGAATCTTGTTGTATATATATGCATAGCAACAGGGTTTTTGCTGGTGCTTGATTTTCTGTTGCAATTGTTTCCGATCAACTTATATATCAAGTTGATATTAGGTCTTGTGACAATGGGTCTTGCGGCCTTGGTCACGAAATATATTGCTTCTCATAACTTAGTCAGAGTGTTTCTCAATCAGTTTCGTGTTGAAAAATAATGAGCAAGTTGTATAATCGACTCATAGCAATTGCTGGGAGCAGTAGGACAGTCAAGGTGTAAAGAAGAGAGTTCATGGTTGGTGAAAAGTGGACACATATACTGTTTGAAGTCGTCTGGCAGCTGATCTGGTGAACATATATAGTAAGCAGATCCGTATGTGCGCGTTAAGCATTTTGAGAAGTAAGCCAGGTGGTACCACGTTTGTTCAGCGTCCTTGCATTAGGACGCTTTTATATTGTTTAGGAGGAGTTATGGAAAAGAATTTAGCTGCTAAGTATGATCATACTGCTGTTGAAGAAGGTCGTTATGATCATTGGCTCGAGAAGGGCTATTTTAAAGCCGGTGACAAGTCAAAGGATCCGTTTACTATTGTGATTCCGCCACCGAATGTTACAGGTATTCTGCATATTGGTCATGCATGGGACAATACTTTGCAGGATATTATTGCACGTTATAAGAGAATGAAGGGCTTTGATATGCTTTATCTGCCTGGCATGGACCATGCAGGTATTGCTACCCAGGCAAAGGTCGATGACCGTTTAAAGAAGGAAGGTATTTCTCGTTATGACATCGGTCGTGAGAAGTTCCTCGATCGTGCTTGGGAATGGAAAGAAGAGTATGCATCTACGATCCGTAAGCAGTGGGCAAAGCTTGGTAATTCTTTAGATTATTCCCGTGAGAGATTCACAATGGATGAAGGCTTCAACAAGGCGGTCAGACACGTCTTCTGCACATTGTATAACGAAGGTCTTATCTATCGCGGTTGGAGGATCATCAACTGGGATCCAGAAGCAAGAACAGCTCTGTCCAATATTGAAGTATACTATCAGGATGATCCAGGCAAGATGTACTATTTCCGTTATAAGGTCGTTGAAACTGGAGAAGAGTTCAATGTTGCCACAACACGTCCTGAGACGATGTTTGGTGATGTCTGCATCGTAGTCAACCCAAATGATGAAAAGAAAAAGCATTTGATCGGTATGCATACGATCAACCCTGCTAATGGACAAGAACTGCCGATCATTGGTGATGATTACATTGATATGGACTTTGGTACTGCTATCATGAAGTGTACCCCAGCCCATGACCCGAATGACTTTGCCATTGCTGAACGTCATGGTTTGGATAAGCCAATCTGCATGAATCCAGATGGCACAATGAATGCATTGTGCGGTAAGTATGAAGGTATGGATCGTTATGAAGCACGTGATGCTGTTGTGGCTGAAATCGAGAAGAATGGTGATCTTGTCAAGATCGAAGAGATCACACATAATGTTGGTCATTCTGAAAGAACACATTGTGTTGTAGAACCATATCTTTCTCAGCAGTGGTTCGTTAAGATGAAGCCGTTGGCAGAAGATGTCTTGAAGAATCAGCAGGATCCTGATCAGAAGATCACATTTTATCCAGAAAGATTTGAGAAGACATTTACACAGTGGCTTGAGAATATTGAAGACTGGTGTATTTCTCGTCAGTTGTGGTGGGGACACCGTATTCCTGCTTGGTATAACAAGACAACAGGGGAGACATATGTAGGTGAAGAGGATCCGAAGGATCCAGAGAACTGGACACAGGATGAAGATGTTTTGGATACTTGGTTCTCTAGTGCACTTTGGCCGTTTGCTACATTGGGATGGCCAAAAGATACAGAGGATCTTAATAGATACTATCCAACTGGTACAATGGTCACAGGTTACGATATCATTTTCTTCTGGGTTGCACGTATGGCTTTCCAGGCTAGACATTTCACAAACAATAGACCGTTCAAGGATGTTTTGATCCATGGTCTGATCCGTGATGAGCAGGGTCGCAAAATGTCTAAGTCTTTGGGCAATGGTATTGATCCGATGCAGGTCATTGATGAATATGGTGTGGATGCATTGCGTTTCTTCTTGACTACAAATAGTACACCAGGTCAGGATATGCGTTATATACCATCTAAGGTTGAATCTGCTTGGAACTTCATCAACAAGATCTGGAATGCTTCTAGATTTGTTTTGATGAATTTGCCGGAAGGTATGACAATGGAAGATGTTGATCTCTCTCATTTGTCTGATGCAGATGCTTGGATCTTGAATAAGCTGAATATGACGATCCGCCATGTAACAGAGAACATGGAAAAGTATGAGTTTGCTTTAGTTGGTAATGAGTTGTATTCCTTTGTATGGAATGACTTCTGCAGCTGGTATGTTGAATTGTGCAAGTCTTCCTTGAATTCTGAAGATGAGACAGTACGCAAGGCAGCACAGTCTACATTGCTCGTTATGTTGAATAACATTGTAAGATTGCTGCATCCATTCATGCCGTTTGTAACAGAAGAGATTTATCTCACAATGCCGCATGTTAAAGAGAGCATCAACTTGGCGACATGGCCAGAAGAGATCACAGGTCTTGCAGATCATGATATCGAAGGCATGGAAAGATTGATCTCTATGATCCAGAAGATCCGTGAAGTTAAGGTTGCAAATGATTTGAAGCCTAGTGCGCCTTTGACATGTATGGTGAAGGACCTCAATGGCAATATCGTTATGCCAGATGCAAATTTGGCTGCTATGCTTTTGAAGATGGCTAAGACAGAATGGAAGGAACAGTTGGATGGAGACTTGGCAGTTGAGACTGTATATAACGGTTCTGTCTATATTCCAAGTTCTGAATTGTCTGACCCAGCTGAAGAACTGAAGAAGCTGGAAGCTGAGAAGAAGAGATTGGAAGGCGAATTGAAGCGTTCTGAGGGTATTCTTTCCAATAAGGGTTTCTTGGCTAAGGCACCAGAAGCTAAGATCGAGGCGGAAAAGAAGAAGCAGGATGCATATCGTAAGCAGTATGATGTTATTACAGCACGTATTGCTGTATTAAATAAGTAATAGAAGAACCTCTTATATCGTTTATTTGATATAAGAGGTATTTTCTTTTGCTTAGGCAAACAAGTTTCTCTCTAATGTAAGATGCAAAAACCCTTCTTTGTAAGATATGGATACAATCAGTAGTGCTATAATGCAAATAAGATATAGACATGAAAGGAGCTTTGGCTATGAGCGATAAAAGCGAAAAGAAAAATCATACATTATTGAAGATCGTAGGTACAGCTGCTGCCGCTGGTGTAACAGCATATGCAGGTATCAGTGCTTACATTTTCCGTGAAGTGTTTGATCTGCAGCATTCTTCTTTATATTCCGGATGTGGTGGAACAGCTTTTTTGACATTTACAGATCCAGAAAAAACAGAGTGGTATGAACATAGTGAGGTAGAAGATGTTTTTATCGATTCCTTTGATGGATTGAAATTGCATGGATTACGTATGGAGAACCATCCTGAAACGCATAATTGGGTCTTATTGATGTTTGGTCCTGGCTGCTATGATCATAACTTGCTTGATTATATCTATGAACTGGATCATGCCGGCTATAATGTCTTAGCAGCCGATCCGCGCGGATGCGGTAAGAGTGAAGGACGTTATACGACCTTAGGGTGGTCTGAGCATTACGATGCCGTAAGTTGGATAAATCATCTTGTCAACAAAGATCATGATGCAAAGATTGCTTTGTTTGGTATTAGTATTGGCGGTGCAGCTGTTATGAATGCTGTTGGTGACTATTTGCCTTCTAATGTAGTATGTGCAATCGAAGAGGGCGGTTTTAGTGAAATGAAAGAAGTGCTGCGTCTTGGCATCACAAAGGCAATGAAGGCAGATGGAAAATTTATTCTGCCTGGTCTTGATCTGATCATTCGTCAGAAGTTGCATTTCTCGATCCAAGATATTTCTACAGCTAGACAGTTGAAACAGGCAGCAGTTCCGATGTTATTTGTACAAGGAACATCGACAGAATTCGTACCTGAGAGCATGTTGTTTGATAACTACTATGCTTGCGGCAGTGATAAACAGTTATTAACAGCAGCGGAAGCAGAAGAAGGATACTTTGAAAAGATCATTGGTTATTTAAATCATCACTTTACAGCGTAATACGATATTTGAGAACAGATCAAGAAACCACAGTGATCTGTTCTTTTCTTTTCATGATGATGATTGGAAAGGAAATTCTAACAAAAACACAGTTTTGATGTAAGCGGTTGCATATTTTTATTGTTTTATCAGATCATGTGTCATATAATGCTGGTAAAGATAAGCAGGAGGCATTATGTATAATAATAAATATGTTTACAAGTTTGCGGAGGGCAACGCAAACATGCGTGAACTTCTTGGTGGCAAGGGTGCAAATCTTGCAGAAATGAAGTCATTAAATCTGCCCGTTCCAGAAGGTTTTACTATTACTACGGAAGCATGCATGAAGTATTACTATGATGGTAAGAAGATCAGTGATGAAGTGCTGCAGCAGATCGATGAGCATGTAGATTGGTTGGAAAAAGAAACAGGAAAGAAACTGGGTTCTACCACAAATCCTCTGCTCGTTTCTGTTCGTTCGGGTGCACGTGCTTCTATGCCGGGTATGATGGATACTATTTTGAATCTCGGTATGAATGATGATGTTGTTAAAGCCGTGGAGACTGCTACAAATAATAAGCGTTTTGCATATGATTCCTATCGTCGTTTCATTCAGATGTTCTCTGATGTCGTGATGGGACTTCCTAAATCTGAGTTTGAAAAGATAATTGATGAAATCAAAGAACGCAAGGGTGTGAAGCTAGATATTGATCTGGATGCGGATGATATGGAAGAGCTGACAGATCGTTTCAAGCAGTTCTATAAAGAGAGTTTGCAGGAGGATTTCCCACAGGATGCAAGAGAACAGCTACATCGTTCTATCATGGCTGTTTTCCGTTCTTGGAATAATGAAAGAGCTATTTACTACAGAAAGATGAATGCTATTCCGAACAGCTGGGGCACAGCTGTTAATGTCATGGAAATGGTATTTGGTAATATGGGTTCTGATTGCGGTACAGGTGTTGCTTTTACAAGAGATCCAGCTACTGGTGAGAAAAAGTTGTTTGGTGAGTTCTTGTTGAATGCACAGGGTGAAGATGTTGTTGCGGGTATTCGTACACCATCTCCGATCTCTGATCTCGAGAAGCTGCTACCAGAGGCATATCATGAATTTGTTCGTATTTCTTCTAGTTTGGAGAAGCATTATCATGATATGCAGGATATGGAATTTACGATCGAACATGGTAAGTTGTATATGCTGCAGACAAGAAATGGTAAGAGAACAGCCAATGCTGCTTTAAAGATTGCTGTAGATATGGTGGATGAAGGTCTTGTGACTGTAGATCAGGCATTGTTGATGGTAGAGCCTAAGCAATTGGATGATCTTCTGCATCCGCAGTTTGATCAGAATGATCTGAAGGCTAAGACAGGAGATATCATTACCAAGGGTCTGGCTGCGGCTCCTGGTGCTGGTTCTGGTGAGATCGTATTTACGGCAGGTGATGCAGAAAAGGCGGCAGAGGAAGGCAGAAAAGTCGTTCTTGTACGTCTTGAGACATCACCTGAGGATATTAAGGGCATGGCAGTTGCACAGGCTATCGTTACTGTGCGTGGTGGTATGACATCACATGCTGCTGTAGTTGCTAGAGGTATGGGTGCTTGCTGTGTATGCGGATGTGGTGATATTCGTGTAAATGAAGAAGCACATACAATGACAGTCGGCGGAAGAACTTTCCATGAAGGAGAGATCATCTCTGTTGATGGTACAACAGGTAATGTATACAGTGGTTCTGTTAAGACAGTTCCTGCTACGATCTCTGGTAATTTTGCTAAGTTTATGAATTGGGCGGATGAGAGAAGACGTCTTCATATCAGGACAAATGCAGATACACCGGAAGATGCAAAGCGTGCTGTAGAGTTTGGTGCAGAGGGTGTTGGTCTTGTTCGTACAGAGCATATGTTCTTCAAGAGTTCTGAGAGGATCAAGGCAATCCGTATGCTGTGCGTGGCAGAAAATACAGAGCAGAGAAAAGTTGCCTTGGATGCTTTGGAACCTTATCAGAAAGAAGATTTTGAAGGTATCTTTGAAGCTTTAGGTGGTCGTTCTGTTACGATCCGTCTCTTGGATCCGCCTCTGCATGAATTCCTGCCTAAGACAAATGAAGAAGCACGTGATGTTGCTGCATCTCTTGGTATTCGTGTAGAAGATGTAGAAGCAGCAGCTGCAGATCTGAAGGAATTTAATCCAATGATGGGTCATAGAGGATGCCGTTTGGATGTTACATATCCAGAGATAGGTGTCATGCAGGCACGTGCTATCATCAAGGCTGCTATTGCAGTAAAGGAAAGACATCCAGATTGGAATGTTGTACCTGAGATCATGATTCCGCTGGTTGGTGAGCCGAAAGAATTGGATTATGTAGCAAGAGTTGTAAGAGATACGGCTGAACGTGTTTTGGCAGAGAGTGATGTAAAGATCTCCTACAAGGTAGGTACAATGATCGAGATCCCGCGTGCAGCACTGCTTGCAGATCAGTTGGCTGAAACAGCAGAGTTCTTCAGCTTTGGTACAAATGACTTGACGCAGATGACATTTGGATTCTCTAGAGATGATGCTGGTAAGTTCCTTGATGCTTACTACAATAAGCATATCTATGACTTCGATCCATTTGCTCATGTTGATCAGTCTGGTGTTGGTCAGTTGATCGAAATGGCAGTAAAGCGTGGCAGAGAAACAAGACCAGATATCCATCTTGGTGTATGCGGTGAACATGGTGGAGATCCAAGTTCTATTGAATTCTTCAACCGTGTAGGGCTTGACTATGTAAGCTGTTCACCATATCGTGTGCCGATTGCTAGATTGGCTGCAGCACAGGCCGCTATACGAAATAGGTAGGAGTTTTTTATCAATAGAAATTCCCATCTCTTCTGAACAAGCAAGTTCATTTAGATTATCTATTGGACAAAATGCTAGTCGAAAACGATGGAGAGAAACACGTATCGTGGTTTATATACCTATAAAAGCGTAAAGAAAATTAATAGAGTCTTTAAATATTCATTCGAATATATTAAAGGCTCTATTTTTATATGATTTTACATAGCCCAAACGGGCGGAAAGGAGGTTAATCTAAAAAATGTAATTTTATTTAAGGAGCTATTATAAGTAGCTCCTTTTGTCGTTTAGAAAGGATGTGAAAAAATGGGAAAAGTAATTGCTATAGCCAACCAAAAAGGAGGGGTTGGGAAAACTGTTACTTCAGTATGTTTAGCAGCGTGTTTAGCACAGAATAGAAATCGTGTACTTGTTGTAGATTTTGATCCGCAAGGAAGTTTGACAAAAGGCTTAGGATTTAGAAGTCCTGATTCATATCAGCAAAGTATCAAGGATTTATTATTTAGTGAGATTAATGAAAAGGATATTG
>CAUWCC010000047.1:0-12279 GCA_963556805.1 uncultured Bulleidia sp.
ATGTAATGATTGTTTATTGATTCAAACCAGCCTTCATGTGCAAGTGACGAGTTTTCATATAAAAAGTACCCCACTTCCTAGTTTTGTCTAGAATTGGGGATACATATCATCATTAATATGGGTTTTTATATGTAAAAAGCCGCCCTATAGGACAGCTTTCGTACATATCAATAGATCTTGATATAGGCATCAACATGATCGCCTTTATTAACAATCTGGAAGTCACCACGAATATCCGTTGTTTTATAGAAGATGATCGGACAACCAGCCTGATTTGCTGCACTAGACAACTTATCTTTTGCCTCAGCTGTTGAACCAAAGGACTGATTTGGCAAGAAGAAGAAGTCGTCACAAGCATGCATATCTGGTGTTGGAGCAGGTGCCTGCGGCTGGATTGGCTGTGAAGAACCTCCGGATTGCTGATTCTGCTGCGGTTGACTTTCTGGTTGATTCTGCTGCGTTGAGGAACCTGCTGTACTTCCAGCTGGGGCCTCATAATTTGTATCTGTCTGCTGATTATGCTTTTCTTCTGAAACAGCTTCTTGAGACTCAACATGCTTAGCAACCTTTACAGTGATCACATCACCACGCTTGACCTTAGAATCTTTAGCTGCAGATACAGAAAGAATGGCACCATCATTTAACATCTTACTTTCTTCCTCTTCAAACTTGATCGTAATACTCCATTTATCGCCCCATGCCTGGATCTCATCTTTATTCATTGTAACAAGATCCGGTACAGAAATTTCATTTGAAACAAGTTTGATCTTAATTTCCGCTGTACGAACCACTTCTGTACCTGCACCCGGTTCCATACTAATAAAAGAATCTGTTTCAAGCGCAGGATCTTCTACTGCTTCATATGTGTAAGTAACGGAAGTAAAATGATTCTCGTTGAACCATGCTTCAATATCACTCTTTGCCTTATCTTTGAAATCTGGAAGCTTAAACTTCTTTTCCATATCCGGACCAAGAGATACTGTCAATTTCAATGTATCCTCATCATGCATGATCTTGCCAGTCTTAATAGACTGATCGATCACTACAGATTTTTCGTCTTCTTCACTATACTTATAGACAATTTTGATCTGATTATTGATATCGTATTTTTTTGTCCATTGAACAATGTCTTGTTCTGTTACACCAGTAAGATCCGGCATAATGACACCTGCAGAAGCACTCTGGCTGTAATATGCATAGGCAGCAGTACCGCTGCCAGCCAAAACAGAAGCGGCAATCACCAACTTCAATCCTGTTTTCCAATTTAGCATTCAATTCTCCTCAACGTACATTCATTTCATATCTATAGCGCGTATCAGTTGGAATCAATTCAAGAGTATTCTCACCAGCACCATCAGAATAATTTGTATTACTGAAGGAATACAACTCAAATGTATCATGATACTGATCAGTAGAGATCGTCAACCAAAGACGATAATGACCAGCTGGAAGACCTGTCAAATCAGCATCAAGATCAAAGGACGCATAAGAAACATCATTTGAAGCATCAAGAACAGATGCATAATCTCTTACACTATCTTTCATTGTGCCTGCAAACTCCGTCACATTACCTTTATCGTCTTCTACGCTCAATTTTACAGAAGGATGAAGATCCTTTGTGATATCTGCCTTGCGGATCAATGCATATGCATCATTCATAAATAGATGTCCATTCTTCAAACCAAACATTTCAGCACCAAATGTTGTATGCAGATCAGTAGGCTTATTCACATACTCACGATCTACACCTTCTACCTCGTTAGAGATTGTCAGACGATTACGATACAACGAATCACTGAAAACTCTAACTGTATGATCACCATTTTTAAACTTAATATTCTGATCTCTCAAGTTATAACGAAGATCTGTTGTCATTTCCTTACCATTCTCATGCTTAGCATTTGTCACTTTTACAGAAAGCGTGTAGTTACCTGGCTTAAGATCATCCAGATCGATCGTTCCACGGAAATCAATGAACTGATAA
This sequence comes from uncultured Bulleidia sp., assembly GCA_963556805.1. Taxonomy (GTDB): domain Bacteria; phylum Bacillota_I; class Bacilli_A; order Erysipelotrichales; family Erysipelotrichaceae; genus Bulleidia. Next base: position 1,985 of record CAUWCC010000047.1, read on the forward strand.
CCTGCATAGAACTTCTCTGCCATATCTTTGTTATAAAGGGACTCTGCTACATATTCAATAGATTCATTTGTCTCTGCATTTGTTACGACAAGAGTATGTGTTACATCCCCATCAAGTGCCTTGACACCATTGATGTATGCAGAACCTGTGACCTCAAGTGTATGTTCCTTTTCATTAAACTTCACATCACTTACACCGCGATCCAATTCATATGTAGCATACTTAGCAATCGTATTGTCATCATAGATCTGATGCCCATTCGGTGTATGGATCTCTGGCTTTGGTGCCGGCTGAGTCTCTGGAACACTTACTTGGTCTGAGGGAACACCACAGTGCAAAGTTGTGACCCAATCCTTGTTGATCCAAGCCACATAGTTATTCCAATCATAGTTTTTACCATTAGAATACTGACGACCATTGTAAGATGTCGCACGTGTCAACTGTCCGTTGATCAAATGATCAGAAGACTGCACCTTGTACTTACTATTTTCTTCAGAAAGAAGCGGAACAAGATAAGCCTTGGCAAAGTAACCACCATTTTTGCCACCTGGATTTTCAATGTCATAGAACAGATCATTAGAAGTAGATGTCTTTGTAAAGTAAACAGAAGGATCACTATTTACAACACCAAGTGTGTAATCATATCTATCTTTAAAACCAACAAACTTATCAATGTCATATGCATAATGTGCAATATTAATACCCCAATAAGCATCTGACGCATAGCAGACATTAAAACCATTACCCTTATTACCAATAGCCATACCAAAGTGACGGCCATCATCCACATCCAAATAACCATTCAAGTTAGTATGCATATGCTCTTTAACAGCTTGATTGACAGAACTAAAATAAGAGGCTTTATCTGGATCAGAGTCAACTGCATTCCAACCAAACAAGTTGTTCCTATTCATAGCATAATTACTTGTACCATAACCAGACTCTTGAATAGCCATTGCATATACCATCAATGCATTCACGCCATACTTATTCTGTGCATCCACAAAGGAATGACCTTCTCCAGCCATTGCTGAACAATCCTTAGAACCATAGCCCTTGCTGATCAGATAACGATCAAGATCATCTGCTGTGATATTAGACTTTGTACGAAGAGGCAAAAACTGATAATAGTCATAGTAAGTACCAGCCTTCGCTGTCATTGCCATATCTGTATAGAAGTCATAGCCGTTATAGCTGTAGTAAGTTGTGCCTGGGCGCATCCAGTCAGCAGCAGCCAAAGACACACCCTTACGATTCGGCAAAGCATTTGTCTGACTCGCATCTGCAACAGAATTAGACCATCCCCAATAGGAATAGAAATACAACTCTTTATTGCCAGAAGCATCAGTACCGCATACATATTTATTCATTTCCGGATAAATCGTATATGCAGGATCTTCATTATTATTTCCGCCAAGAATGATTGGCAATCCTTTTTCCATAAATTTAACTGGTACAAGATCACAATTCGCCATCGGAATATAACCTTCAAAACCATTCATTGTTAAAGCAACAGAACCATTTCCATTACCTGTATCAAATGTGATCGTGCCATTGTACTTTGCCTGCATATACTGCTGGGTATATGTACTTGAACCAGTAAAATCACTATTCATATAGTACTTGGATAATCTTGCGCCTGTACGATATGGATTAGAGATCACAATTCCATTTACCATAGCCACGATCTTAGCTGGGCTCTTACTTGCATTACTGCGCACCACTGCATCACGCCCAAATGATTGCATAGCAGACTTTGCAGAAGCAAGATCGTTATAGCATCCTTTGTGATCAAAGCCACCTCGATCATTAATAACATCTACATCGAATAAACATCCACCATGGATTGCATATTCATCTTCATTTACAGCCTGTGCTGTAATCAAACTGCTTCCCAGCATCGGCAGGGTCGAGACCACTACGAAAGCTGCCAATAGCATATTTCTGAATTTCTTCATTTCATACCCCGTTCTATTTTTTGCATGATAGACCGTTTTTAACGGATCCATATACGCCAGTAATGAAGGTCCTATATTAGACATAAATAAACATCCATCTATATTTCCTCTATTTCACACATATTTTAAGCATGTCTGCCCTTGTGTTACACGACACAGTCAATGTCGGCAGCCTGACGTACTGCTTCATCGGTCCTGTAATACATGATATATATCCAAAGTAGATGAACTCTGTTATATCCCCAGCTTGTACGCATACCATCTAATGGAAATGGCATATATGCTTTTACAAACTATATCAATTTTATTATAAACAAAAAACACGATCCTTGCGACCGTGTTCTTTATCTTTATTTGAATAGAAGTCTAGAAATATCGTTCCATGTAACAAAAATCATCAATCCAATCAACAGTACCCAGCATGCCAGCATCAATGCTGTCTTAATCTTAGCATTCAGTTGCTTATGCGTAGCTGCTTCTGCACATGTGATCACGACTTGTCCGCCATCCAATACTGGCAAAGGCAAAGCATTAAAGATACCGATATTCAAAGAAAGCTGTGCGATCAAAAGCATATAACTGGAGAATCCCATCTTTACATATGCATCTGTTGCTTGATAAATACCTACCGGACCAGACAAACTTTGCAAACCTGCTCCTTGGAAGATATTAACAATTGCTTGGAACATCATTCTTGTAATGACGACCATCTCATATGCACCATAATACCAACAATTCAAAAAGTTGACTTTCACAGGTTTAGCAGCGCCGCCACTGATACCAACAAGATAACGATCTTGTTCTTTATCATATTTTGGAGTCATTGTTACTTCTACCTGCTCATCCCCTCTTTGTACAGTATATGTAAGTTCAGAGCCATCTACTACAAAAGCCTGCATATCCACAAATTCTTTCGGTTTCACAGAAGTACCATCTGCCTTACTGATCTCCAAAATACGATCACCCGGCATAAGGCCTGCCACTTCAGCTGGAGATCCTGCCACAACCTCATCGACAATAGGATCAGGAGAAGTTGATACTGCTCCTACACCAAGTACAACAAATGTAAAAATCAAATAGGCCAGCAAAAGATTATTGAAAATACCAGCCAGCATGATAATGACACGTTTCCACCATACTTGATCGGTCAAGCGTCTTCCTTCTGGTACAACCACATCTGGATACGCTTCATCTCCATCTGGTTCACCTGCCATAGCAACATAACCACCGATCGGCAGAGCTCGGATCGAATACTGTGTTTCTTTAAATTTTTTCTGAAATAACAGTGGCCCCATGCCAAACGAGAACTCATAGCAATATACGCCGAATTTTTTAGCAGCCAAGAGATGTCCCGCTTCGTGGATCATAATAATGATCGTAAAAAGTAAAATAAACAAAACTAAAGTCAACATCTATCCAAATACTCCTTGATCTTATTTTCTGCATACGCCCTGCCCATGCGATCAGCACGTACAACATCTTCTGCTGTTAACAACTCAAAATAGTCCGCATCATGAACAGCTCCAATCACAATGTTTTCAATCATCAAGAAAGGGATCTCATGATTCCGGAATGCTTGATTGGCTATTTCATTTGCACCATTCATAACCGCACTTAAATTACCACCCCTTTTGCCAGCTTCATAAGCTAAAGCAAGAAGTGGAAATCTCTCTGTATCCGGCTTTTCAAAATGAAGATCCATTGCAGCACAAAGATCCAAAGGATGTTCTTCATGGAAATCATAACGATCCGGCCATGTTAGAGCATACTGGATCGGTAGTCTCATGTCTGCCGCACCAAGCTGAGCAATGACAGAATGGTCTGCATATTCCACCATAGAATGCACAATGGACTGCGGATGCAATAAAACTTCGATGTCATCATAATCAACATCAAACAACCAATGAGCCTCAGTAACTTCAAATCCTTTATTCATAAGATTTGCGGAATCGATCGTAATCTTAGCACCCATAGACCAATTAGGATGAGCCAAGGCATCTTCCACTGTTACATCTTCCATTTCCTCACGAGACAGCCTTCTAAAAGCACCACCCGAGCATGTGATGATCAGTTTTTTAACATCTTGTCTGCGATTGCCCTGCAAGCACTGGAAGATAGCACTATGTTCTGAATCGATGGGATATAGAGATACACCATGTTCTTTCAAAGCATGATTGATCACAGCCCCGCCGCATACTAATGTTTCTTTGTTAGCCAGCGCAATATCATGTCCAGTTTCAATTGCTCGTAATGTTGGAAAAAAACCAGCAAAACCTACCAACGCATTGACCAAGACATCATAGCCTTCCATGCCAGCTAAAGCCAAAAGACCTTCATCACCAAAATAAATCTTCTTATCCGGATATTCCTCACGCAGCATTTGTGCGTCTGCTTCCATCTGCACACAAATCGTATCTACGTCCAAGACATGCAAAATCTTTTCCAGCATACGAATGTTTTTACCTGCACTCAAAGCTTTTACTTCGAACAACTCAGGATGCTGCAAAACGATATCTACAGTCTGGGTGCCGATCGAACCTGTAACACCTAGCAATACAAGTCTCTTCATGACTTATCTCCAAAGAATCAGCAAAGCATTAAACCACATCAAGCAGAAAATCAAACTATCAATGCGATCCAGCACCCCGCCATGACCCGGGAATAAAGAGCCAAAATCTTTGATGCCAAAATGACGCTTTACACTAGAAAAGCTAAGATCACCAAGCTGTGCCAAAATTGGCAGTGTCAAAGAACCAACCGCCAACAAAGACACAGGAAGATCCTTGATCAAGAAGAAACCAAACACAAAAGAAATCACAGCACCAACAGCATAACCGCCGATACTTCCTTCCCATGTCTTATTTGGGGAAACTCTAGGGATCAACTTATGCTTGCCGAAAAATACACCAAAGAAGTATGCACCTGTATCACACATATATGTAGCAAGTGCAACATACAGCATCATCAGGAAACCATCATTGAACGAATAGAACTTCATCACACAACGAAGCGCCATACTGATCAAAAATACAAGGGTAAAGGAATACGCTGTAAACTCTGCCGTTGTCTTTTCATCCAGCATGACACTCACAAACAGTAATGTAATATAAGCAGAAGCAATCAAAGGGATATAAGAAACATCACATATACCCATTGCAAATATAACTGCAAAGTTGATGATAGTCGTCAACCACTTACTCTTTTCAGACTGCATATTAGCAATCTCATAACCAGCCAATGCTACAACAACACCAGCCAATACCATCAATAAAGTCCCGCCCATGATCAATGGTGGCAGAGCAACTGCTATAAGTACTAACGCTGTAACGATCTTAGTGACCATCTTCTTATTCATTTACAGATCCTCCAAATCTTCTATTTCTTTTTGTATATTCATTCAAACATCTCTTCAACACTTCAGGTGTCATTTCTGGCCATGCTTCAGGAATGAATTCCATCTCAGCATACGCGATCTGCCAAAGCAGATAGTTGGAGATACGCTGTTCTCCTCCTGTTCGAATCAACAGATCAACTGGCGGAAAATCACATGTATCCAAATACTGATCAAACTGTTCCTCTGTTAAATCTATATCTGCCGTACCTTCTTTAACATCTTTTGCATAAGCCTTGGCAGCACGTATGATCTCATCTCTTGAGCCATAATTGATTGCAATATTCAATGAAAGGCCTGTGTTATTTTTTGACTCATCTGCAGCTTCTAGAAGTACCTTTCTTGTTTCTTCAGGAATACCATCCAAATCACCGATCAAGCGAATACGAAACCCTCTTGCCAAGAACTCTTTCATATACTTTTTAAATAGATATGCAGGAAGTTTCATCAAAAAGCCGACCTCGTCCTTAGAACGCTTCCAGTTTTCAGTAGAAAATGCATAAAGCGTTAAGTACTTGACCCCTAGCTCATCTGCTGCAATTGCCATGCGTCGCACGTTATCTGCCCCCATCTGATGTCCTACCATAGTGGGTAGTCCTTTTGCCTTTGCCCATCTGCGATTGCCATCCATGATGATAGCAAGATGCTTACATTCATTCATTCTCATTCACCTCTATGTTAAAACAACGAAAAGGCCTCAACCGAAGCCTTCTCTTACTTTTCTTCTTTTGTAAATTCTTCTTTGCCCAAAGCACATTCCGGACATAACCAATCATCCGGCAGATCTTCAAATGCTGTACCTGGAGCAATATTCTGGATCGGATCACCAATCATAGGATCATATACATATCCGCATGAACATACATATCTATCCATAAGTACGCCTCCTATTCTATTGTACGCTATGATACAAGCATAACAATGCAACAAATTGCATTATATGACTTTAACACCAATCACGCACTCTTTCTCCATCTTTTGTAAAAACAAGCATAGAAATAGTATTGATATCAAAGGTAATAAAATCACCCGCAAATAATCTTTCTGCAATTACCATACGAATAGATACATCTGCTGTATAGCATTCTGCTACCCAACGATCTTCCCATTTGCAGCAAGCAGCGATCCTTCCTTCGTACATACCATCCAAGGATATATCTGCAGGACGAATTCCAACAACATATTCACCATCAGTCAGCTTTGCTGTTATCTTATGTCCCAACAAAGACAAAGAATTACTCTTGCACTCACAAAGCATGAGATTGATAGGTACTGTACCAAAGAAAGAAGCAGTAAATAGATGATTTGGATCATAATAAATCTGTGCCGGCGAGCCAACTTCTTCCAGCATTCCGCCATCAAGCAGCGCAACTTTATCTGCCATCAGCATTGCTTCGTTTTGATCATGCGTCACAATGACCATTGTCATATTTGATTCACGCTGTATATGCATCATATCTTGCTGCAGCTGCAAGCGAAGTCTTTGATCCAAATTAGCAAATGGTTCATCCAGTAATAAGATACCCGGTTTCCGCACGATTGCACGAGCAATGCCAACTCTTTGCTTCTCACCGCCGGATAATGTATCAGGATAGCGATCCAATAGATCTGCAATACCAAGTCTAGCAGCCGCATCCCCTACAAGTTCATTGATCTCTTCCGTCGTATGCCCGATCAATCGCAAACCATAACCGATGTTATCTCTTACTTTAGTATGCGGGAATAAAGCTGCATCTTGAAAGATCATAGCAATATTTCGATTTCCAGCACCAACTTTATCAACATTGATACCATCGATCAAAATTTCACCTTCATCCTGCGTCCGTAAACCGGCAATAATACGCAAAAGTGTAGTCTTACCTGCTCCGCTAGGTCCAGCTAATGCTAAACATTCACCTTGTGAAATAGATAAAGATACATGTTCGACTAATGCTTTGCCATTACTATATAGACTAATGTTTCTCAGCTCTAAACTTCCCATGAGAGTATTATACATAAAACACACGCTAAAAAACAGAATTCCGCCTATAGAAAAAGCCGGCTCATCACCGGCATTTATAGTAAATTAAACGTGAAGGACTTCGTCAGCTTTCTTATCAGCGATCTTTTCAATCTTCTCTACAAAGCTGTCTGTCAGCTTCTGAACTTCTTCCTTTGCATCCTTCTGTGTATCTTCATCCATTGTCTTATCCTTCTTGATGGAATCATTTGCATCACGACGGATATTACGAATCTGGATCTTGCACTCTTCAGCGATCTTAGAAACTTTCTTAGCAAGTTCCTTACGTGTATCACCTGTCAATTCCGGAACTGTCAAACGAATAACAGAACCATCATTCTGCGGTGCAATACCAAGATCTGCCTGGTTGCATGCCTTCTCAATATCCTTCAAAGATGATGGATCATAAGGCTTGATAACCAAAGTTCTACCTTCCTGAACAGAGATACCAGCAATCTGGTTTACCGGTGTCAAAGAACCATAGTAATCAACTTCTACACGATCCAGCATCTTTACATTCGCCATACCTGTACGAATCGTATTCAATTCTGCATTTAAATGATCGATGACCTTATTCATCTTTTCTGTACTGCTGTCAATAATTGGATAAGCCATATTTTTTAATTTTCTCCTTTAATAATAGTACCAATCTTTTCACCCATGCATGCCTTAACAATATTACCCTTCTGGTTCATATTGAAAACCATGATCTCCATATTGTTATCCATGCATAAAGATGTAGCTGTTGTATCCATGACCTGGAGCCCCTTCTCGAGCAGGTCCATATATGTAAGTGTATCAAAACGTGTTGCACTTGGATCCTTCTTAGGATCAGCAGAATATACTCCATCAACACCATTCTTAGCCATTAAGATCACATCAGCCTTGATCTCACTAGCACGCAGTGCTGCTGTTGTATCTGTAGAGAAGAATGGAAGACCTGTGCCGCCACCAAAAATAACAACTCTACCCTTTTCAAGATGTCTAACTGCTTTTCTTTGAATAAAAGGCTCAGCAACCTCCGGCATACTGATCGATGTCTGTACACGTGTATCAACACCTACTCCTTCCAAAGTAGACTGAATAGCAAGTGCATTGATAATCGTAGCCAACATTCCCATATGATCGCCCTGTGTACGATCCATACCAAGTTCAACAGCCATCTTTCCGCGGATAAAATTACCGCCTCCTACAACGATAGCAACCTGAACCCCCTGATCCACTACTGTTTTAATATCGGATGCTAGTTCCTGCAGAACATCTGCATTGAATGTGCTGCCATTAGCAGCAAGAGCTTCTCCGCTAAGTTTCAGCAAAACTCTTTTATACATGATAAACCTCCTGGTTATTTTCTTACATTATACATGATAGAAGTATGAATTTGATACAAAATTCAACTTATCTCATGCTTAGTTTATAATAATAGAGGAGGATTATGCTATGACATACAATAAATATGGAATTATCGACATCGGTTCTAACACCGTTGTTCTTGCTATATATGAATCTGACGGAAAAACCTACCAGCAGACATTTGAGCGTTCTCAAGCAGTGCACCTAGTTGGTTATATCGAAAATAATAGAATGTCACAATATGGTCTAGAAGCTGCTTATCGTGTTATCTATGAATATATGGGCTTACTACTTATGCATAATGTACATGAAGTATATGCAGAAATCACAGCATGTGGACGCAATATCAACAATGTAGATGATCTGATTCGCACTGTAAAAAGAGCTGGGTGTAACAATGTAAAACTGCTATCTGGTGAAGAAGAAGCCATGTGCGATTACTGGGGTGCTGCTATGCATAGTGATATCAAAGATGGATTAATGCTAGATATTGGTGGTGGTTCTACAGAATTTGTACGATTCTCTAATCATGAGATCAAAGCTGTTCACTCAATTCCAATGGGTTGTGTTAAATTGATGGAGCATCGCTATGATCCTTCCGTTTCTAACCCATATATCGATCAAATGAGAAAAGATTTTCCTGCCTTTACAGATGCCCCCATAGCAATTGGTGTTGGCGGTACGATTCGTTTTACAACATATGTGATGCAGGAACTTTACCAAATTGATCACACTTTCACTGCAGCACAGTTCCATGATCTTTATAACCGTATTCGCAATGAAGACTTGACTGCCATAAGAGCTCTATGGAAGCGAGTAAATGCTGATCGAAGAAAAGTATTACTTCCTGGTATGGGAATGCTAGCTGCTGCCATTGACAACTTCCACATTGAAGTAATTTCTCAAAATGAATATGGCGTAAGAGAAGGATTTCTAGCCCACTACGTATTACATATTATTTGATCATTGCACTATTTCAGGTGTTACGAGCTGTTGTGCCTCAACAGCTTTTTCTTTTCATCATTCGTAATGATCTTATTCTCCAAAATAAATACCGTCATCAAACCCAAAAACATCCACATAAAAAGAGCAGATACTGCGGTTTCCCGTTATATCTGCTCTCTTTTCATTTTCTAAGAAATCACTTTCTAGTAATTACTTATTAGTGCTTCTTAATAACGAATCCTGCAGCAAGTGCACCTGCAAGTACGAATGCCCAAGGCATTGCACTTCTTGCGTCACCTGTAGCTGGTCTCTTATCGTTGGAAGGGTTGCCTGTTGCTGCATCAACGATGTATGCATAAACCTCCACTTCACCCTGAATAGCTTTTACCTTCGTATTAACATACGCACTTACTGGCTGTTCAAGATCAATCTTTGTACCCTTACCGTTCGGTTCTGTGAACCAACCCTTGAATACCTGATTTGCTTTAAGCTCAACTTCTTTCGGCAATACTTCCTTCATCGTCTTAGAAGCATCATCTACATGAACTTTAACAGACTTTTTGCCGATCGTATATGTAACGATTACGTCATCCTTTTCAGGTTTATCTGTTGGCTCTGCTGTTGGTTCAGCTGTTGGCTTAGCTGTCGG
>CAUWCC010000048.1:0-12157 GCA_963556805.1 uncultured Bulleidia sp.
ACCATATGAAGTCTACTATTCAACTGTGTTGCAATTGGCTTGACAATTCGGGATACAAAAAAAGAGAGATTTATATCCCTCAATTCCAAATTTCTTTTATCTCTGTATGAAATGGCAATACTAAAGTAAAGTCATTCTTCTCCACCAATGCCATCACATCTGCTCTACTGCTATGATGAGGATATACGATCCTAACAGCTCTGCCTTCATCCAGCAAAGCAGCCGCAAATGAACCTTCTCTCCTTCTTCCTGTCAAAACGATCCTTGCATCATTTTGCAACATATCTCTAACAAATTCACGATTTGGATCACGATCCAAATGCGTATCAGCAATCATTACGATATCAGCCTCTTCCATACGCGTACGCAACGCTTTCTCATATGCATATAAGAATGTTTCTTTGCAATGCGGTGCAATCCACGATGTACTTTCCAACATCTTCTCCTCTGCATTAATAAATCTCTCATCTAATGCAATGGAACATTGCGGCAATGCTTTGGCCATTAAGTACAAGATCTCATTTCCCCTTCCAAATGTCTGTACTGGCAAAATGACCTTCTTTCCCTTACGAATATAACTGCTTACCTTTTCTGCTAATACTGTTCTTCTTGTATTGGCAGATTCCATGCTCTGATCATGAGCCATATCTACTACCGCAATATCAGCCTGCATACCTCTAACTTGATCACATGCATATAACTCACTTTGATCTTGATAATCACCTGAATAGAAGTATGTACCGCATACTGTATCTAAACGAAACCACAGACTTCCAGGACAATGCCCGCTTCGTCCATAGCTTACCTCAACACCATCCAAATGCATCTGTCCTGGATATACATCTTCGGTATACATGATCTTGTCATACTTGATCCGTGCAAAACACATCGTTTCGTGTGAGGCAATGATCCACCCTGTAAATCCTTTATTGATCAAATACATCACAGCACCAGTATGGTCTTTGTGTGAATGAGAAAGAAATAAATAGTCCGTACTTTGTGCTTCTTCTTCTGATAAATACGGCTCTGGATGTTCATCGGTGTCCAAGATACCACAATCCATCATACAATACCGATCCGGCTTGTACATGAACATAAAGCAACTGCGACCATGTTCACCATATCCCCCTTTAAGTTTTATGTTATTCATAAATAATAGTTTAACACTTTTTCTCCATCATAAAAAAAGAAGAAGGTCTTCCCTCCTTCAGAAAGATACAAAATGACCGTGGAACTTACCTCTATTAGGACCATGAGGTCTTACACGATAATGCCCACCGCTTTGTCTCTTATTTGTCTTCTTAACTTGATCTTCTTTCTCAACCAACGAAAACTTTCCATCTTCTCCCATACGGAAGACCCCCTGTCTTCATACTAGCACCACAATTCGAACACAATGCAAAACCTTCCATCGGCAGTTCATTTGTACTTGGATCTACTTCCATATACCCACATACAGGACAATACATACCACGTATTTCCGTATTCATTGCAATAACAGGTGTTTCTTTCTTCTCTTCTTTTTTCTTTTTCTTGAAAAAGTTAAACATGTTCACTCCTCCGTGCATCCTGCTGTATTCTATAGCATTATACTGACAGGAATATGTATTTTTCCTGAACATTACATCTGTGAAGCAAACAATCTCACAATGGAATAGAAGAAACCTGCAAATGGTTTTGGCTTTGATTCTTTCAAAGTGACCTCATGGCACTTTGTCATGGTATCTTGTACATCATGCAAAACATCTTCCACTTCCTTGCAATCCAACATATATGTACCGTTCTCAAAGTGTAGATAGAGGGAACGATAATCTAGATTCTGTGTTCCAACTACTGCAATATGTCCATCTGCCACAAATACTTTAGCATGGACAAAACCAGGGGTATATTCATGAATATGTACACCACCCTTGATCAATACTTCATAATACGATCTTGTAATACCATAGACGATCTTTTTATCTGGAATACCTGGGGTAACGATATGCACATCTACACCACGCTTTGCGGCCAAGATCAAGCAATTGATCATGTCAGAGTCAATGATGAGATATGGTGTCATGATGTAAACATAGTCATTGGCTTGGTTCAGGATATTCATGTATATATTCTGACCTGTGAGTTCTCCATCCAATGGAGAATCTCCATATGGAGCAATAAACCCATCATATACATCATCAGATACTTCCGGTCCTTTGAATACTGTATAGTCTTCATCTTCATGACGAACTGCATTCCAATTTGTTAAGAACATGACCAAATAACTCCATACAGCATTACCTGTTACTCTTGTTACATTGTCTTTCCAATGACCATGTTTTGGATATGCGTTGATATATTCATCTGCTAGATTTACACCGCCCGAGAAAGCTGTCTTACCATCTATGACCATGATCTTTCTATGGTCTCTATGATTCATGATGATATTGATAAATGGTGATACACGGTTGAAAGACACTGCTTTGATACCTTTCTTTTCCAGTACTTTCGTATAAGAAGCAGGAATCGTCTGCAATGATCCCATGTCATCATACATGACACGGCATTCTACTCCCTCTTTCACTTTCTGTTCCATAATAGCAAGCATGGCATCCCACATCTCACCTGGTTCTATAATGAAGTATTCCATGAATATATATTTCTTGGCTTTCTTCATTTCTTCCAACATGACAGGCCATCCTGTATCACCTAATCCATAGTAATCAAAACCCGTATTACGGTATACTGGGAAACCTTCATTCACAATATATCTAACTTGTGAGAACAGTTCTTTATCTTTCTCTTTGATCTCATCCATTATCTCTGGATCTTGTACATAGTATTTTTCTGATTTCTTTGTCTCATCGATCACTTTATATAATGTACCAGCAGTTAAGAGATCTGCTCCTAATACTAAGTACAGTAATGTACCTGGTACTGGGAACAGTACAATGATGAGGACATAAATCATATCAAATGATAAATGCCGGCTGTTGCGGATGATGTATAACACGATCAGTACACTAAGTATTCTAAGTGCCACCTCGATCCAGGCAGCCATGCCTACAAAGTGTTTCAAAATCGCATATACAAGTAAAAATTCTGTGATCGCTGCCAAGGCAACAACAACGATCCTTCCTATGATTCCTTTTGCAACTTTCATGCATATACCTCACGTTATACTAGTTACAATATCACAAAGTAACTATATATAAACAAGAAAAAGGCCCCTGTTGAACAAGGACCTAATTTTGTTCTGAGCCAAGACAGAACTTTACGCACTTTCTGCCATTGGATGCTTCCCCTGTAAGGCATTCTCCTCTTTTTTCCACATTGCCAGTATCGTCACAGTAACGTGCAATATCTGCAGCAAGTGTTGGGGAATTGAAACATAGACGGTTATCCGTCAATGTGTATTCAATACCAAAACTATCCGTATTATCTGCATTCTCTAATAAGAATAACTTACGTTCAGGATCCATGAACATACGTATCTTTCTTGGACAACCTAGTGCTTCAAATGTACCGCGATTGAATCTAACTGTATGTCCTCTTGTATCTAGAAACATGGTGGGAAACCCATCACTGAAATATTCACGATATCCTTCCATATATCCTCCTTATTAGAATACCTTCTTGATAATAGTAGAAGCGTTATTCTTGCCGCTTCTTACATCACTTGGTGTCTTGGCAAAACATATTTCATAACGATCATCACCATAGTATTTCAGCTTATAATGCTTACCTTCTTCCGTGATCTCAAAACCAAGCTTTTTTAATTGCTTTTTTTCAACAGGAGTAAGACCATTAAAATTCTTCAACGATCTCTTCACTTCTTCTTTTCTCTTTTCTAACACATCCGTACTTGGATTATGTTCCAAGATATCCTCCAAAACATCACATCTTCTTGTACGATTCGCATTATCAGGCTGCTCCTGATATGCTTTACGCAAGATATCTAATACGATCTCTCGGCTTTCACCTGGATAGAAATCTTCTATTTCACCATGAACAAGTATAGCACCATTCTCCATCATCTTATTCTTACAATCTTTGTTCTCTTGTTTCAGAGTTTGGATCACTTGGTCTTTTTCATGCAATTCTTTCTGTAGTTTATTGGTTTCTTCTACAAGCATATATGTCAGCTCTTCGATATCTTGCGAATATGTTTCCTGTGCTTGAGAACGTACCTTTTGCAAAACCTCTTCTGTCTTTCGTCTTTGTTCACCCAGCTCCTGTTGCAATACCTCAGCATAGAGACCATCCCATGTATAGAGGGTATCTATGGATCGAGAATTTGTATATTGTAGAACTTGGTGAAGTACCTTATTGTATTGCACATCATCATATTCCTCTATGCCGTGATATAGAACACGCTGATGTCCATAAGACTCCTGGGGATAATAGATACCAACTGCACCATCATATTCATTGCTGCTATGACATAACGTACGGATGAAATTGTCATTCATGCCTTGTATGATGAATATATTCGCACCGATATGGTCGCTGAGAGCACTACCTACTACACCACTTGCAAGCGTGTGAATATCCACAAGCATGGTATTGAACCGCTCCACCCCGTAGCTGCCATTAAGAGCACCATCGGCATGCAGTTTGCCACAGTAAAAACAATACTGGAGCGTCTGTTCCATAGAGGTGGTTCTTCTTATAAGAAGCTGTTGTTACTAAACACAACAGAATTTTACTTGTTTATCATCAATAATGAGCACAGACGCAAGGAAGAATTCCGTGAAGTGACTGCAGATATGAATACGCAGATGACTCTTCCTCTCAATCCAAAGAAGTCAATCTTCCATATTCCGGAGCTGGACTTCTATAAGTACGACCCGGGTGTAAAGAATGAAGTGGAATACCTGACCAGCGTATACCATCATTATACTTCCAGATATGCCACAAACCTTGTTCGTAGTACATCAGAAATGCTATTTGAACAATTCTGCGACAAACGTGATGATATTGAATAGGTCTACAAGAACGGAGACACCGGTCAGCAATACTTCTCTATCGTATATAGGGATGGACTTCAGAATCAGTGGCTCTTCTATGCTGACTATATAATTATGAAGAAAGACGGCACTGTCTAGGTTATTGAGACCAAGGGTGGCAAGTTCAAGAGCAAGGACAAGAATATCGACATTCAGATTGAGAACAAATTCAATGCATTCAAAAACTATGCTATGAAACATTCCCTCCACTGGGGATTCGTCCGAGACAAAGACAATCAGCTTTACATCAACAATATAGAATTCGCACATGATATGGTAGATAACCATTGGGTGCCATTATCACAGGAATTCTAATTTTCAGGGCAGTAGATTATCGTTTCTACTATTCCATTTTTGCAGGCAACATAACTTGACAGATTATCAAGTTTGCGATATGATGTAAATAACAAAGAATAGGTTGGTAATCAAGGGAGGAATTCACATGAGTAAGGAGTTAGGCAATCGCATATCCATCTTATTGAAAAAACAAGGCCTACAACAAAAAAAATTGGCTGAACGTGTTGGTATTACAGAAGGCGTAATGTCCAGATATATATCTGGAACCAGGGATCCTAAACCAGAGACATTAGCCTGTATAGCTACTGCTCTGCACACAACATCTGACTATCTCTTGGGCATTGAAAATGACGAATTCAGTTACCCACATGTACGCAGACTTATTGCTCGTAATGCATCCGCTATGTCAGATGAAGAGAAGAAAGAACTAATTAATGCATTATTTGGAGGAGAATAGAATTTGAGAATCAGATTATCAGATGACCGTTATGAAGAGATTAAGCAGATTGTGGTTCAAATGTATGAAAAATACGATATCAGTTGTGTGCCTATCAATGGTTTTGAAATAGCCAGCAAGATGAACATTAAAGTCATTCCGTATTCCGCATATCCGGAAGCTACGCAGAGATTGTTGTTGAAGAAAAGCGATGATGGTTTCTGTTTACAGCTCGATACTGGTGATTGGTACATATACCACAATGACAACAAAGGGTACGGACGAATCAATAACACCATCATGCATGAAATTGGTCATATTGTACTTGATCACACAGAAGACAGTGAATTAGCAGAAAAGGAAGTTAAATTTTTTGCTAAGTTTGCACTTGCTCCACCAGTTCTCATTCATAAACTGAAACTAGAATCGCCAGAGGAAATCGCTTATATCTTTGAAATCAGTTATGAAGCTGCTAGTAATGCCTTATCTTATTATCACAAATGGCTTCGTTATAGTGATTCTGAATATACTGACTATGAGGAGAAAATTCTGTATCTCTTCTCACAGGCAAATGGAATATCCCACTTATCAAAAAACAGGCAGTAGATGTTGAGAATATTTCATTGATTGCCTGTTCCGATACTCGTTCAAATGACAATGAAACTAACACAAAAAATGGAGTTCATTTCTTCGTGGATGATTATCGTTTCAACGGAATATATAACAATCCCGCAAAGTCACTGAGGAAGTATTCCCAATACGCGTTTCTTCTAAGTCCAGATTTTTCAACATATGCTGATATGAATTTGTGGAGACAGCTAGAAAGTGTTGCAAAAAATCGCTGGTGTGGATGTTACTGGCAAGAACACGGGCTTACTGTGATTCCAACAATCAGTTGGAGTACGCCTCGTAGCTACGAATTCTGCTTTGACGGTGTCGAGAAGAACTCTATCATTGCAATCGGAATGATTGGCTGTAAGAAAAATAAGAAGGAATTTTTACGCGGATACGACTACATGCTAAGCAAAATCGAGCCTGAAGCCGTCATTTGCTTTGGCACACCATTTGATGAAATGCGAGGAAATATTATCCCTGTTGATTATCGTTCCTCTAGGAAGGTAGTGCGATAATGGGCGGTCGTGGTACATTTGCAGCCGGCAAACAGGCTGCTTACACATATGAAACAGTCGGAAAAGTTGATGGAGTGAAAATTATCAATCCTATTGATAAGAGCAAGTCCCTAAAACTTCCGGAAGAATCCCACAGTAGCGTTGGCTATGTTCTTTATGACAAGGATGGTGTTTTTCATCAGTACCGAGAATATAATTCAAATCATGAAGTTGTTCTTGAAATCGGATATCACCACGAAAAAAGTCTCGGCCATGGTGACATTCTGCATGCTCATGTTCACAATATACCCGGAGTCGAACATCACGGACAAGCAGATAAGTTCGTAATTAAACCCGGACATCCACTATATGAAAAACACAAAAAATTGTTCAAATACAATTAATCATCCTTGCTTTCTTTCCACAACAAGGACATGAATCTAGACGCGTCTATTTGATTTTGTCGCTCATCGCAGTAAAATCAATTGTCTTTCTCAAAAGACGCTTTTTTGGGAATCAGTCAGTTTAGAAATAATTTTATTCGTATTCTTATTGGTCACCTCACACCAATATGATACATTTCCAGGATGAATTCATTATGCACATCCATGTACACAAAGCACAAAAGTCCAAAATCACTTAATTAAGCCAATATTTTTCTAAGTTCCAGTACAGTAGAAAACAACAGCATATGTTTACCCCTCTCTTTCCATATACTTAAACCATATAAAACCTATATGAGACTTCATCCTGCTCATAACGTATATTCTGCTTCACATCACGGAAATACCTTGTTTCATCCCACATAAGATCTAATTGGGCAAGGTGCTTAGAACAATCATTATATTGTTCTGTACATTCTTTGATCTCATCTAATAAATCGATCAATTCACGATACTCATGTTTATACTTAGATAATTCATAAAATGTTACACCAACATCAATATCGTATGCTTTTGTCTGTTCACCATCTTCAAGATTAATGCAGGACATAATATGCTTGGCTGGTTCTGATTCAGGATCCAGGTTTTCCAATATACGCTGCAATTGTTGTACCTTTGCAGCATATGCAGCTTCTTCTATCAATAAGTTATGATTCAGATTCAATGCTTCTGATTCTGGTATCGTAATACAGCGCTGCAAGTCATTGTAGTTGATATGGTTCATACATCCCATAGAGTCCAACAAGAAAGAATTCTCCAAAAGGTACTCTGCTTCTATTTCATCTAGATACATGACTTTATCTATGTAATGTGCCAGTTGGAAACCTACAGCATGTTTCAAAGCTCCCATATCAATATTATTTCTATGTTTAAAATGACAACATAAAGTGATTGAGAAATGGTCAGCAATAGATGAGATATTAACTCTATATGCAAATGGTTTAAATGCACATTCATCATATCCTTCATCTTTTAAACACTTTCTTATACGAAGATTTATATTTTCAGATAAGATATCAAACTGCCAATCAGTAAATGTTTCACTTCCGATCTTGCGTCCTTCGTACATATTCCAAACTTGGCAGAATGCTTCTGCGAAGTAGTCTGCAAAAGCATAGAAACACTCATGTTTTTTTACCATTGCACGAACCATTGCTTCTTGCAAGGAATTAATATGGTCTTTATGATCTGAATAAAGTATTGCTTCATGACAGTAAAATCTTAGGATATCTAAAGATTTCTGCATGGCATCATATGTGTTATCAGGACATCTCATATTATTTCTCCATCTACAATCAAAATACGTGATAGTGATAATACTGTTCTATATTCTTCATCATTAAAGAAAGATACATCCTCATTACGATGACATACAAGTTTAAGAAGGTATCCTTCATCTTGGAATGGATCAACAGCATTGAAAGTATCTACTGCTTTGTTATAAGCACATGTAGAAGCAATTACATGCTCTGCTCCTTGGAAGATCGCATACTTAGAGACGATTGCTTGTTCCATTGTCTTATCAAAGTCTTGCAATAACATATATGGTATATATACACAGATACGCATATCATCTTTAGAAATACTTGCTCGTGGTAGATAGAAACGAAGCGTAAAGACAGAACATGTCATATTATGATTTCTAAAATCACTTGTATACTCGATCACATCATGAGAGAAGATTTTATCTGCCAAGATACTACATGCGATTACTTCCCCACTCGATGTATCGATTTCAAATACAGAGTACGGCTCTAATGCTTGATAGATCACATTTTTATCAAGAATTGCATCTTTGTTATTTTTCATAGACAAGAAACATTGGAAGATAACTGGTGCTATCTTAGCAGCGACACTTTGTTTCCAAGCTTCCACACTTCTCAATAGATGAAAGTAACTCTTATCTATCTCTCGAAGCAATTTTGTATGTTCTTCCTGTTCTGATGGCCTAAGATGATCCATCAGCTTGTCTTTATTTTCTCTAATATTAGATGCATTTTCTTCACATGCCTTAATAAGGTCTTCTGGTTCTGGCAATCCTTCTTGGAAACATGATACCTGTTTTTCTTTCGTTGCTATGATGAATCCAAGGCTGTATTCAGGCACCAATCCTTCTGGCATACGGTAAGTAAATTCATATCCAAGACAGGAAAGGGATTGATTATAGATCTCGATCGGACGCTCCAACTCTTCCATCACATTCCAGCAGTCTTCTCCTTTTAGTCTGACATTCTCGTAACATTTCTTAAGATCATCTAGATCTACATCATGGAATGGATATACAAAGTCATCTGTCGTGATTGGAAGGATCCTGTGATATTCATCCAGCAAATGAGATCCTCGTTTGCATTTGAATTTAACATATCGACAATTATCATCGATCAAATATTGCAAGAAGTGTCCTACTTCATATGTTATAAGTTCTGTTTCCATAAGAAATGGTACATCAGGAAAGTCAAA
Source organism: uncultured Bulleidia sp. (assembly GCA_963556805.1). Classification (GTDB taxonomy): domain Bacteria; phylum Bacillota_I; class Bacilli_A; order Erysipelotrichales; family Erysipelotrichaceae; genus Bulleidia. Next base: position 9,734 of record CAUWCC010000048.1, read on the forward strand.
ACCAAATAAGTGGAACCCCAAATATACTTCATCTTGATTTGAGATAATAGTCACTCTAGAAGAAACACCTGATTCCTTCAATACATAGTCAAATACTGTACTTGCACGATCTCCTAGATCATCTATATCTTCCTGATCTAGAGCTTCTCCTGCTCTTTCATTCCACATATCCACAAAGACATCTAAAAGACCATTCATGTATTGTTCTACAAGTTTGTATTTATGTACTGCTGCAGACATGCAAAGATCGACAAGGTCATCCTCTGCTAAACACTGTGCTGTATCTTGATCCTCTGTCATGCGGATCTCGCTGAGCAGCTGATCGACATTTTCAATACTATGTGTAAATTCACGATAGCATTTACGAATTATAGTGCTTTTCATAACTTTATTTCCTTTTCTCTACTCATCTAAGATAGCACATATATCAGTTCTAAAAAATGCTTCCAACAAACTTCATAGAAGTGTTTTGTATATCTTTACTCTTTCTCTTTTTTTCTTTTCTATTCTTTGTTTCATCTCTAATAAAGAGTTTTTTCTGGTTGTATATCAATGGACCAAATTGGTTTACAAAACTCCTTATTACTCTGCGACAAATAAAAAACAGATCCTTCTAGTTGAATGATCATTCGATCCAACAATCCGAATCTGCTTGTACAATACACTTCTCACTTTACGCACTCTGCTTTTTCATATTCTTCCTGTGCTTTTTCTTCATTCTCAAATAAATATGTTAACATCTCCTGCATGACCATACTTTTCTGCTTCTCTGTTAATAAGCGAAAGATATCTTCAAAATCATCCATATTCATCTGAACCACCTCTTTTTCCCATAGATCGAATAGTTTCCGCAATCTCCAGCTTTCTTACTGCTATAGAGCTCTCTCTCATACTCCGTAATGTATTTTCTCACCTCGCGAATGACCTGACTTCCTTGTGTATAAGCCATCTTTACTACTTCCATATCACTGCACGACATATCCTTTCACCTCACACCTATAGGATACAATTTAGGTGTATTTCAACTGTACACAGCTGTGTACAATACGCGAAAATTCTTATTTTTTGATACACCAATGTACTTTAGTAGATATCACATAAACTGCGAACAATACCTACAGTAAAGAAATGATCCAACATTAACACCTAAACAAAAGCCGTTTAAACTAGCAAATACTATGCTGATCTAAGCGGCTTCTTTCCCAGATTGATTTTCATAATGATTTTATGCATATCCAATATACATACAAACAGACACCTTGCATCATCATGTATCTAGCTGATATACATTTACTGCATTTACAACACTTTACGTATTTGATCGATCAATGTGATATCTGCCGGCAACCAAGGTACTGTATCCAAGTGTTCCTTATCCAGCCATTTAGCTGCTTCTGCTTCTTTAAGGACTAGATTTCCTTTTACCACTTCACACCAGAAACAATCCATAGAGAGATGAAATGTTGGATAGTCATACTCAATGGTATCGATGTACTCTCCTACAGAGATCTCTGTATCTAACTCTTCCATAATTTCTCTTTTAAGAGCTTCCTGTGGTGTTTCACCTGCTTCGATCTTTCCACCTGGGAATTCCCATCCACCCTTTAAATCACCATAACCTCTAGCTGTTGCGAAGACTTTATCATGATCTCTGATCACAGCTGCTACTACCTTTATTGTTTTCATATAAACTCCTCTTATTCCATCACAATATAGTCATATATATCACTTCTAACAGGAACATCCAAACGATATAAGATTTCAAATGCATTATCCTTTGTTTTATCCATCTGAATCTGAGTTGGATGCCCTTCCGCATAGATCTCACCAAGGAAGTAAAACTCCTTTGCTTCTTTATCGTCTTTATTCTTTCTCACAAACAAGAATATACGATTTTCTTGATCGTCTGGTTCTGTTTTATAGATATGTTTTGCATCTGCTGAAGTAATACTTCTTGGATGTTTGGATAATGCGATCAACTGATTTTCTGAGATAAAACGGTCTTCATACTGAATTGCATCTTCTGCTTTATCATAGTTGATGAATACAGGTAATGTCTTGGTCTTTGCATCATAGAAATAACCCCCAATGTTCTGGGCATTCATATTCTTTTCCCATCCCAATAAACGACAGACATCCTCATACGTATATTTCTGATACAACTGGAAGCATGTATCTTTATATACTCTTGAATAGTTTTCCTGATAACGATCCTCCCCAAACGCCAGCAATTCCATTACCATATTCTTAAACTCAGGATTTTGTAGCAAAACTTGGAAACCAGGTGCTATTCTATAATTTCCATTTGTATCTCGTTCTACAAAGACACATGGATAATACTTCTTACTTTCGACATCTTTTGCAAAAAGATGAGTCTTCTGCACTGAAGGTGGGTAAAAAAAGAAGAAAATGAGAAATCAAAAA
>CAUWCC010000049.1:0-12099 GCA_963556805.1 uncultured Bulleidia sp.
TCTTTGCCTAATTTATTGCAATAGATCTCTTGCATTGAGTTTTGCAATTCAACCTACTATTCAACTGTGTTGCAATTGGCTTGACAATTCGGGCTAGAAAAAGTAATAAAAAACTATTTTCTACAAAAAACTTCTGCTTACACCCTAAAATGGTACGTTTCATTCACGCTTTGGTTGCTAGAATGATCGTGAATTGTGAAATAAATGGGTAAAAATCAGTTTGTTTATTTTTGGGGGAGTGCCGATGAAAAAGCCAAGGGAAAGATTTTTTTTGTTTCAGTGCGGTTTTATCTGTATTCTTCTGACTCTTTGTGTAGGGTTAGGGGGAATATCAGCGGTTAATAGAGTATATGCGGATGAAGAAATGCCAGCTGAGGCGAGAGCTGCAGCTGTAGAGACAGCTTCTGATGCATTAACAGTGGAAAATTGGAACACCACAACAGATTCTGATACACAGAATTTGGGTAGAATTTGGACGGATAAGTCAGTAACAAGTTCAATAGTTACATTTTCTAATACAGATCAAGCAGGTCAGGCTATTACAGAAGCAGTTGATCCTAACAAAAATGAAGATTTTTTGGCGTCCCTGTCTTTGTTGTCTTCGTACGCCAATATCAAAGGCACAGTAACTATAGCAAAACCATTGGATGTGGTCATGGTGTTGGATACTTCTGGTAGTATGACTCATTCTATAACGGATCGCATTGACTATGTGAAAACAAATCTGCATGCGACAAGTACCTACAATGATCTTTCCAACAAGATGAGACGGGAAAACTTGTATTATCAAGATCTGGAAACTGGGGAATATCACCTTATTCACAAAGAATTAGTCAGTGCTGGGTTCTTAAAATTTAACTATACGTTTTCATACATGAAGAACGGTAAGAAAGTGATCATTGCGGAGAACGTAAAGGGAGAGCAACTTGGTGCAAATGCAGATTGTATCTACGTAAGTAGAGAGTTATCTAGAACAACAAAAATGGATGCTCTAAAGAAAGCGGCAAAGAAGTTTGTTGACGGTATGGCAGCCACAAACATAAATATATCTGATCCAGCAAAGAGGGATAGAGTGTCACTTGTTACCTTTTCAAGTGATGCTTATCGATTGCTAGGGTTTACAGATGATAGTCTGGTTTTGAAATCTAAGATTGATTCTTTGAGTGCGGATGGTGCTACGCGTTCTGATCTTGGTTTAGAGAGAGCAAATGAAGAAATTAAAAGAAATAGTAGAGCTGATGCTAAAAAAGTTGTGATTTTCTTTACGGATGGCGTGCCTACTTCACACAGCGAATTTAATGATACTGTGGCTAATGGAGCAATTAGAACCTCAAAGAGCATGAAGGATGCTGGCGTTGATGTATATGCAATCGGTGTCTTCGATGGTGCTGATCCAGAAGATGTAACGAGTAATTTCAATGCCTATATGAATGGTGTTTCCAGTAATTATCCATCGGCAATGTCTTATACAAATCTTGGGACGAGAGTCGATAAAGGGGATTACTACATGGCTGCAAGAGACTCACAGAGCTTGAATGATATCTTTGATGCGATCCAGCAGCAGATCACACATTCGGAAGCACAGTATCCAACAACGCAGCAAGATGGTTTAAACCCGGATAAAACAGGATATGTCACATTCACTGATACATTAGGTAAGTATATGCAGGTGAGTGATATGCATTCTGTCGTGATCGGTAATACAAAGTATGTAGAACATACAGTTGTAGATAACCAAGATGGTACTGTGACATATTCATTTACAGGTAAGGGCGCTGGAAATGATCTGGATACAAATCATCGTAGTGATTTGAAAGATATCTTGATCACAGTGACAAAGGGTGTGTTCGATGGTGATACGTCAGATCAGGTCCATGGTGATGTGATCGAGGTCAAAGTTCCATCTTCTATGATCCCATTACGTGGTTATGAAGTAAATATTGTGGATGGAAAGGTTACAACGGTAGTAAAAACAGAAAATCCAATGCATATTAGCTATGGTATCAAGACAGTAGATACTTTGGATGCTAAGATGGAAAATCCTGATGGGGCTATGAAGGATTACATGTCCAATAATCTGAGTCTGAATGGAAATCTTAGCTTCTATGCAAATGATTTTGTTAGAAATGGAGATAGTTGCGAAGCAAATGTATTTGCGGATTTTTCTCCAGCAAAAACAAATAGTTTCTACTACTTCACAACAGATGTTCCTATTTATGCAGACAACACTTTTGCAACACCTGTTACAGGAGCGTTAGATGAAAATGCGACTTACTATTATAAGAATACCTACTATACCGAAGGTCAGTCTTTAGATCCTTCTGTAGAAGCATTGCCGATTTATGGCGGTGATATCCGTACATTTGTAAAAACAAATGAAAATGGAGAACTTGTTATAAAATCTGGTTCCCCGAACAATACGACATTGACACGTTATGAAATGGCTAAGGGCAATGGAAATCTTACGAACACTGCTTCTTATGTTACAAAGCCTACATGGCAGCCACAGCAAGATGGTACATATAATGTACGTGTTTTCTTAGGTAACAATGGACGTTTAGAAAAGGAAATGCCGTTTGTTAAGATTCCTGTACATGTTCAGACTGCTCTTGTTGGTAGAACACCGGACCGTGTGGATGACTTTACCGTTACAGCAAACTTGAAGGATCACGGACAGGCTGCTCAGATCACGATTCCTGGACCGCTTACTATGACAGTGCATGGAACAAGCGATGTGGTCAATGCGGATATGGGAATGATCGAGATCAAGGAAGCAGGTACATATGAGATCGAGATTGTTCAAACAAAAGGAACTGCAGGGAATATCGATTACGATCCGCATTTATCTGTTATGACGATTGTTGTATCGAGGGATCCTACCAGTCAGAATCTGATTTTGGACAGTGTGACATACAACAATACTGATGCGTGGAATGCAGCAGATGCAGTATTGACGGATAAAGCAGCATTCACGAACTATTTATCTGGTTCATTCACATTTACGAAGTTTGGTGATAAGAACGGATCCAATAAAGAAGATGCACCTTTAGCAGGAGCACAGTTCACGTTGTATGAACTTGAATGCCAGGATACAGCACATGATCATTCTGTTGAAGAAGTAAAGGTCACACGAGGAGGAAATACAGTAGTCGATACTCCAGATGATTGCTGGAAGCTTGTTGGCACTGTGACATCAGTAGCAGATGGTGTAGTGACATTTGATCACTTGCATACAACATCTAAATATCGTCTTGTAGAAACGGCTCAGCCGAATGGGTATCTAACACCGATTGGACAGTGGAATATTGCGTATGATGCTGATCCAAATCATCCAGAAATGATGATCTTCCAACCTACAAATAGTGTTGGTAATCCACCGGCTTTCAAGGTCATACAGAACACGGATGGTTCTACAGGTTTCCAGGTAAAGAACTATAAGTGGTATGACATGCCGGTATCTGGTGATTCTGGCATCAGTAAGTATTTGTCTGTTGGTGCATGTTTGATGGCTGCGGGTACATTGTTCTTCATAGTAATGAATCGCAAGCATAAAAAGGCGTAAGCCTATATAAATGTTGAATATGGGCATCTTGCCTTTCAATATATATTCAAAGAAATGACGAGGAGAAAAGAGTATGAACGCATTAAAAAAGATGATTTCTAAGATCGCACTCTTGGGTATGGCACTTGTTTTTGCTATGTCCTTGGTAACAACTGCTCACGCTGCAGAGAGAAAATTTTCCAGTACTTCTACCGGAACATTGACTGTTAACAATGTACCTGAAGGTACAACAGTAAATGCTTACCAGGTTATCACAGTTAGTGTTGATGATGCATCCGCTACACCGGAATATCCGATGTACACTTGGAACGCACAAGTCGCAACGTGGCTTAAGTCACAGAAGGATTATAAAAAGTTTATTGATGATGGCGGTAAGGTAACTGCCGAATTCGGTAAGATGAACGATGCAACAATAAAGAAGTTCTGGAGTGATTTGGCTGCTGTTGTAAAGACATTCAACACAATCACACCATTGACAAGTAATACAGTTACAGCTGAAAAGAAGGTTGTATTCGATAATGTTGCTATGGGTGAATATCTCGTAATTGCAGACAATGAAAAATGGACATTCCTTCCTACAACTGCTTATTTGATTCCTACACATAATGGTACAGAATGGGTTGTTAAGAATGGTGAGTGTTCTTTGAAGGGTAGCTCCACAGATCCTGAAACAAACCCTGAAACATCAAAGAAACCATCTATTCAGAAGTCTGTTGCTGAAAAGACATTCGCAATTGGTGATACCTTGCATTACACATTGAACGTCACAGCTCCGCTCTATGCAGAAAGTGCAACTAATAAGACATTTGATATCGCAGATGTTCTTCCTAAAGGCTTCCAGTTCAAAAATGATGTTGTAGTTAAGGTTGGTAATACTTTCTCTACTGCTGCAACAACAGTAGAATCTACTAATTATACAGTTGCAACTACAACAAATGGTTTCACAGTAACATTTAAGCCTGAGTTCTACAATACATATGCTAAGGTGGATAACAACGGTGATGTTACTAACAACAAGGTTGTTATTACATATTCCGCTATGGTTACAAGTGTTGCGGATTCTTATGATGATAAAAATGGTGATGCAAACAAGGCTGATAAGACAAATACTGCAACATTGACATTCAATCATGCTCAGTATGGTGATCCAGCGAATACAAGTATTTCTGCAACAGCAACATCTTATACATTCGCAGCTAACATTAAGAAGGTTGCTAACGATGGTACAACATTGATCACAGCACCAGCTGAGTTCAAGCTCACAAAACAGGACGGCACTCTTGTTAAGTTCTTCACAGTAGATGGTGTTTATTATGTAGCTGGTGATGACAAGTCTGATGCTCTTGATGTTCTTACTACAGTAAATGGTAAGTTGGATATCAAAGGGCTTGGTGAAGGTGATTATGTATTGACAGAGACAAAGGCTCCTAGTGGTTATGTATTGCCAAAGGGAACAATTACATTCAATGTTAAGGATACAGCAAGCAATCATGGTATCTTGGCATCTGATGTTACAGTTGTTAACGCTGGTAAGGCTGAATTCGTAAATGCTGCAGCTGAAAACAATACAGTTAAGTTCGATGTTAAGAATAAGACACAGTCTGATATCGGTGGTACAACACTTCCAGCAACTGGTGGTATGGGTACAATGATCTTCACAATTGGTGGTCTTTGTGTCATGGCAGCAGCTGTAGGTCTTGGCGTATATCTGAACAAGAAGAAGCATTGCTAATTTTGCGGTGCACTTTCTTTGCTATATGAAGAAAGAAAAAAATAAAATTTCACTTAGGAGTATCCTGGTGCCCGCAATTATTTTTTTGCTGGGTGCTGGGATTTTCCTATATCCAGCCATCAGTAATTTTTTCGCTGTACAGAACCAAGCTCATACGATCAAAGAATACCAAGTGGCAGTTCAGAACACAGGTACAGAAGAGCTTGATGCGATGTGGAAAGAGGCTGAGATATATAACGAGAATTTAGCTGGAGATCCTGTGCATGACCCATTTGTGCCAGGAAGCGGATATGTGCTTCCGGATAACTACAAAGATGTATTAAACATCGATGGTGACGGTATTATGGGGTATGTAGAGATACCTAAGATCAATGTGTATCTGCCTATTTACCATGGAACAAGCACTGAGGTATTGGAAAAAGGTGCTGGTCACTTACAAGTAACGTATCTTCCAATCGGTGGTGCGAATCGTCATTCTGTCATCAGTGCACATCGCGGGTTGCCTAGTGCGGAATTGTTTACACGCTTGGATGAGATGAAAGAGGGGGATATCTTCTTTATTCATGTTTTGGAAAAGACATTGGAATATAAGGTGGATCAGATAACAGTCATTGATCCAAAAGATATTGCTTCTTTGCGAGTGGAAGAAGGAAAGGATCTTGTTACTTTGCTAACATGTACACCATATGCAGTGAATACACACCGTTTGTTGGTACGTGGTGAACATGTCATTGGTGATCCTGCATTAAATGGTGGTGTAGTGCATGAAGAACATGTAAGTAAGAACTTTGCATGGGTAAATACATATGTGTTGTCTATTATTCTTGGTTTGTTCTTGTTGGTACTTTTGCTTGTGTTACTCTTAGTTAGAAAAAAGAAGAATAAGAACAAGAAGGGTAGAAAGAAACATGCTGCGTAAATTGTTGAATGTTTTACTTGTGGTTCTTTTTCTTGGTGGAGCTGGGATATTCTTTTATCCAGTGGTGAAGGATGCTGTAGCTGATCATAAGAGAGAGAATGAGATCCAAGTATTTGAACAAAGTGTAGAGACAGAGCAGGCATCAGAGAGCGATCCTTTGTATACACAGATGAAGTCTTATAACGAAGTGATCTATCAAGAAGGTCAGGTCGGTATGAGTGATGCTTGGGATACAGGGACCGAAGCTTTTGATTACAGCGGTACGGGCATGATCGGATATGTGACGATCGATAGAATGGATGTGAATATTCCGCTCTATGTTGGGGCGGATGATAAGACACTGTATGATGGAGCGGCAATTTTAGCACATACCAGCATGCCAATTGGTGGTGCGAATACCAACTGTGTTATAGCGGCACATCGTGGTGGTTACGAAGGGACTGCTATGTTTCGTGATATCGAAAAATTGCAGATAGGTGATCTTGTACGGGTCTCAAATCTTTGGGATACATTAGAATACCGTGTGATCAAGATGATCGTGATCGAACCAGATGATCTGGAAACGATCAAGATCGTACCAGGACAGGATCTTGTTACACTTGTGACATGTCATCCCTATGGCTCGAATGCACAAAGATATGTTGTATACTGTCAAAGAGTAACGGAAGAGAAACAAGAAGATGCTATGATCCCGTTCGAGGGAGAAAAGTATGTTTCTTCTGCGGGTGAGATCGAGATGGAAGATGCGATTCGTTTCTTTGGTTGTGTTAGTATTTGTGTCGTACTTACAGTGGTTTTGATTCGTGGTATCGTAACTTTGATACGTAAACATAGATAGCTGTTTGTGTTATTGTAAGAAGGAGGTGAGTAAGATATGGCGGAAGGTAAAAAGATCTTATGGAGAGATAGAAAGAGAAACTTTCTGGGATTGCCTTGGACATTTACGGTTTATGAATTAAATGATGAGTATTTGCGCATTCAATCTGGTCTTTTAAATTCGAAGTATGATCGTGTAAATTTGTATCGTATTACGGATATTACTGTAGTGAGATCACTTTGGCAGAAGATCATTGGTACTGGTACTTTGTTGGTGGATTCGGATGATAAGACAATGGGGAAGTTCCAGATCAAGAATGTGAAGATTCCTATGGATATTGAGCGCGTTCTTTCTAAGTATGTAGAACAGGCTAGACGTGAGAATCGTGTTTATATGCGTGAAGGTCTAGGGGATTTAGATGATATGGAGGAGTAAGAGAGCTCCTCTTTTTTTTGTGCGGTGAGAGTTTGTTATTGCGTATATAGGCATTGAGAGGTGTGTATGGGGATCGATGTGAGAAAGATGTCTTTGCTGCAGAAAGAACAGGTGGAGCTTGGTTTACAGCATGGGTTGTCATTGGGACAGGTGCGGTTGTTTGCTAAGTCTTGTTATAACCATCGTAAAATGGCGGAAATGAGGCGTGAGTTGGAGGTGACGGGGAAATTACAGAGGTGTCCGAAGAAAGGGTGGATTTGGGGCTTATTTGTGTCTTTGGTGATGATTGGGGTATTAGGGTTTTGGTATGGGCAAAGACCAGTACTTGTATTAAGACAAAGAGAATGTGTAATAGAACAAGGAGAAGCATTTGATGCAATGACATATGTCGAGCAATTTACAAACCATAGAGGGGTGTTAGAACTACCGAAGATCGATACATCACAAGAAGGAGAAGTACTAGCTGTCTATCGTCTTCATTATGGACATGAATATATAGTCAGAACAATGCGTGTCATCATAAAAAATACAGATAAAGAATAACGTATATAGTGTATAATCACACTAATGTTTAAAAAAAGGAGGGAGTAAATGAAAGCAAGTCGTACAGATATGTTGCATGGTAGGATTGCTATGCCGATCTTGATATTTTTTATTCCGATCATGCTCGGTTCACTGTTTCAACAATTGTATAACACTGTAGATGCGATCGTTGTCGGAAACTTTGTTGGTAAGCAGGCACTTGGTGCTGTCGGCGGTAGTACTGGTACTGTTATCAACTTATTAACAGGGTTTGTGATCGGTATATCATCTGGTGCTACTGTCGTTATTGCACAGTTCTTTGGGCGAGGAGAAAGAGAAGGTGTGCATAAGGGTGTAGATGCTAGTATGCTGATAGCGGTCGTATTAGGGGCCATTATGATGGTTGCGGGTATTATATTAGCACCAGCTATCTTTAGAGCAATGAATGTACCGGATGATCTATTTGATTATTCTGTACAGTATATGCAGGTCTATATGCTGGGCAGTATCCCTTCTATGATCTATAACAACGGTGCTGGTATCCTGCGTGCAGTTGGTGACTCTAAGAGACCTTTGATCTTCTTAATCGTAGCATGCTTTACTAATATTGCATTGGATTTCCTTCTAGTCGTGGGATTGAAATGGGAAGTGTTTGGCGTAGCGATTGCTACGGTGTTGTCACAAGTTGTATGTATGATCATGACATTGCGCGTATTGTCAGGAACAGAAGAGTGTTACGCCTTCCACTTGAAAGGATTTGAATGTGACTGGGGTGTTGCTAAGAGGATCTTTGTGATCGGTCTGCCGGTTGGTATTCAGTCTTGTTTATATAGTATTGCGAATTTGTTCATTCAGGTTTCTGTGAATGGTTATGGTACAGATACAGTTGCAGCATATACTGCTTTTGGTAAGATCGATGCAGTATTCTGGAATACTTCTGCAGCAATGGGGCAAGCTGTTATGACATTCTGCGGGCAGAACTTTGGAGCTGGTAATGTAGATCGTGTTAAGAAGGGAATCAAGGTTGGTACATGGATGTATATCGTTGGTGCTGGTGCGATCTCACTTGGGTGTTTCTGCTTTGGGGAAGTGATCTATCGTATGTTTACACCAGATGCGGCGGTCATTACGATCGGTATGCAGATATTGCGATTCTTGTGTCCGATGTGGGTCACATTTGTTGGTGTTGAGATCTTGTCTTCTTCGATTCGTGCATGTGGAGATTCTTTGATACCAATGTTGATGACAGCAGTTGGTATTGGTGCTTTCCGTATTATTTGGATCATGTTCTTCCCAGGTAAGACAATCTTTGATACTTTGGTATGTTATCCAATATCTTGGATCCTGACTTCGTTATTATTTGTTGGTTATTATTTGCAAGGAGGCTGGTTAAAGCGTTCCTTGAAGCAGAGAGAAAAAATGGGAGCAGTCGCAGGTCGTTGATATGACCTTGGGACTGCTCCCTTTTTTTTGTTATGTATATCTTTACTGGAAGTCTTTTGCGCACTTCAAGCCATAAGCCCCCTCACAGTGCTCTACAGCGTTGATGATCGCCTTTGCCATGACCATAGCAGCCAAGGAACCGACGATGTTAATATCAGCTTTTACAGTCCTTGTAGAAGTTGCGTAGATAGAGTCTCCATCATACATCGTATGAACAGGATAGATGGCACGTGCATAACCATCATGTGCCATACCGGCTACCTTTGTTAACTCTGTCTTATTCAGATCTGCATTTGTTAAGATCGCACCGATCGTTGTGTTTGTTGTACCAGTGAATGGATTCATAGCAAGTTTCCACATCTCTTCTTCACAACTTGCTTCCAATGTACCTTCGTTACTCAACACACCAGCCAGTTTCTTACCTGTACTTGGATCAATGATATCACCCATTGCATTGACACCAACAACAGCACCAACTACAAGATCTCCCAACTTGACCGCATAACTGCCAATACCAGATTTCATCATATACTGCGGGCCTTTCGCTTTACCTACCGTTGCTCCTGTACCACAACCATGGTTGCCTTCTACGAAGTTAGGTGCTGCCTCACATGCAGCATAACCCATCTTTGCGTCCGGTCTTACTTTAGCACTACCTACCGGCAGATCGAATAAGCAAGATGTAACAACGATCGGTACATTACCAAATCCAGTAGGAAAACCAATGTTTCTTTCTTCCAAATATTTCATGACACCACCAGCGCAATCCAAACCGAAAGCAGAACCACCTGATAGTACAATGGCGTGTACTGCATCGTTTGCGGCTAACGGATTCAAAAGACCACTTTCTCTTGAAGCAGGCCCACCGCCTCTGATATCAACACCCGTACAAGCCCCTTTCTCACCACATAAGATGACTGTAGTACCTGTACCAGCTTCTACATCCTCAGCCTGTCCAATGACAAATCCAGGAATATCTTTGATACTGATCTCTTCGTATACGTGTTTCATGTTTTTCTCCTCATAATATTTATTAAGAATTGCCAGATTTTTTGCAACATTCTGTAAATATCTTATACTGAAGGTGAGGTGAGGTGTATATGAAAAATAAAGTATTTATGATTTTTTCAGCAGCTTGCTTACTAGCAGGCTGCACAAACGCACCGGCAGAACAAAAAGTTCCTGCACCAGAAACTGCAGAACCGACATCTGCCCCTGTAGTTACAGAACAGACTGTACAAGAGGATGTGGAAGGCATCCGTGCCTTGTTGAAAGACAAAGGATACAATGCAGGTATCGTATACCTTGGCATGGCTGATACGACAGCTGCAATTGAAGAATTGGCAAAGGATTATCCATATCTCTCTAAAGCACAGATCGTTGAGCAGGATGGCTCGCAAATTTTTGGCTTTATTGCAACAGATCCTAATGCTGAAGTAACAGTTGAACAGTGGGGGATTGAGAATTATGATGAAGGCCCGAAAATGGATGATGGAGAAGACTTGCTCGAAGTTCGCAATGGCGGTCCAATCATCCTTAAGGGATTTGTCAGTGATATGATCCCGAACATGTCGATCAGTGTAGAGTCTCATGATGTTGATATTATTGAAGACTACACTCCTATGTTGTCTGGCAAGGATGGAAGTGTAGAACTTGGTACACCAGATATGAAGATCATGGATCTTACAAAGTAATGAAAAAATATGTAAAACCTCTGGTCTAACTATTGAGCATATGTAATTGAATGATATATATTAGTTAGGTATTTAGTTTATTTAAGGGGTTTGTATTATTCACATGGCAAGTAAAGACTATTTTTCATTTGAAACGATCCGCGATCATGAGCGCAATGTTATTTGTTATTATGTAACAATGATTGGCACGATTGAAGCGGATGGTGTATGTCGTATTCGCACAGATCTTGGTAGAGAAAACAATGAGAAGATGGCATTTGGTAGATTGACATTACGTAATCTGGATAAGAAGATTGGAACATTGTTAAGAGAAACAGACAGTAAAGTTTATTATCACAATCGTGATGAAGAAACAGGATCTGTTGATGTGATCAGCTTTACAGCAAAAGATTGGAGAGCTGATGAAGTGTATGAATTTGAAGCAGGAGATAGAGTCTTGTTACAAGGTCGTGCATACATCCGTAAACCAGATCTAGAGAAGTATCCAAACCGTCATCCTGAACTCAGTGTTACGGTAGGTGGTGTCTTCCGCTTAGGTAGAGCGCGTAAACCACAAAGACATTTTCTAAATGATTCATTGGTCCCGCAGAAGTAAATCAACCAAAGATTTACTTCTTTTTTTAATGTTTATGAGTGGTAAGAAACAAAAAAAGATAGGATCGAAATCCTATCTGTTAGTGGAGCTAAGGAGGATCGAACTCCTGACCCCCTGCTTGCAAAGCAGGTGCTCTCCCAGCTGAGCTATAACCCCATATATCTATTTCAGAAAGAATGGTGGGCCTGAATGGACTTGAACCAGCGACCTCACCCTTATCAGGGGTGCGCTCTAGCCACCTGAGCTACAGGCCCGTGCTTTCTGAATGCTCATTAAATATACACTGTGATTTATGATTATGCAATACTTTTGTGAAATTTTTTTTAAAAAGTTGAATTGCAAAACTCAATGCAAGAGATCTATTGCAATAAATTAGGCAA